>WFMT01000186.1 GCA_015488975.1 Campylobacteraceae bacterium
AATTCATACTAATGTCTCCTTTTCAAAAATGTAAAATCTTTGAAAATTCCTTGAACTATTGCTACGCCTATCGGCGAGAATGAATGAATTCATACTAATGTCTCCTTTTCAAAAATGTAAAATCTTTGAAAATTCCTTGAACTAAAGATATGCCTATCGGTAAGGATGAACACTTCACTTATGCTCTTTTATATATTTTTGCATTTGATAAATTTTAGTGTATTCTTGATTGGAAGGTTTTATAAACCTCTCAATATTTAAATGATTTAGTATCTCTTTTCCTATTTTTGTTTTATTCATGTTCAAAAACAAATCTTGAAGTTTTTTAAACTCTTTTTTATTGATATTATATCTTATTACTATAGGAGAAATGGTAAAAGGTCCCAACTTTTGAACAATTCTTAACTTTTTTGCAGCACTTGGATGTTTTTTAATATACTGTGCATAAACCAAACTATCCACACTTGCCCCATCTACAAAACCGTCTATTACTGCTTTTATAGATTCGCCATGGTCATAAGTATAAACTAAGTTTCTAAAAAAAGTATTTACCTTGTA
This sequence comes from Campylobacteraceae bacterium, assembly GCA_015488975.1. GTDB lineage: Bacteria > Campylobacterota > Campylobacteria > Campylobacterales > JALSKU01 > JALSKU01. Next base: position 559 of record WFMT01000186.1, read on the forward strand.
TCCTTTTTTTAACAAAAAATAAGTTGGAGCTATAGCTCCTGAGTTAGATCCTGGATCAGTAAAAGCATATATTTTTCCTTTAAAATCAAGCAAGCTTTTATATTTACTTTTTTTTAGAGCAATAACATAAGAGTAGTACTTATCTTTACCGTTTATTATAGGAATTGCCAATAATCTTGCATTTTTTTTATCTCTTAGAATCATATAGGTTGAACTACATACATAAGCAATATCGGTTTTTTCATCTTTTATACTTGATATAACTTCTGCATAAGTTCTAGCAAATTTTATCCCTATATCAAAATGAGAATTTTTTTCCAAATATTTTTGCCACAAAAGATAAGTTTTTAAATCTTCTTTCAAAGTGGTACCTGTAAAAGCAAATGTAACTTTTTTTGCGTAAACTGATGAAGAAAGCATAAAAAGCATAATCAAAGTGGTAAAAATTTTACCACCTGTGGAAAATTTTTGTCCAAAAATCATTTTAAAATCCTTTAAAAAAATTTAGAAAGCCTAAATACAGGCATTCTATAAAATATGGAACAGTTATTGCACCATATAGGTCAGTTATAGTTGAACTTCAATTATATACAGTTATTTTGAAATCTGCTTTAAAGGAGTTGCCATGAGCAAAGAAGAGCTTTCAAAAGTTAGCGAAGAGTTGACTTTGGAAACAGATAGTTCCAGAAGAGAATTTCTGGAAAAGTTTAGCAAAGGCGTATTTGGTGGATTGGTTGCAACGGGAGTTATTAGTGCATTAGCTCCTACTTCAGCCAAAGCAAAAGAAGATGGAAGCAACCTAAATGTTGCTTTACCATTTGAACCATTTGAATTACCGCCACAACAACCTGGTGAAGATGCAATACTAAGAATGATGAGAGATATGCAAAGAGCACTCAAAAAACCAATAGAACAAAGAAAATGGAATATGGTTATAGATTTAAGAAAATGTGTTGGTTGTGATGCATGTTCTGTCTCTTGTGCTGCTGAAAATAAATTGCCACCGGGAGTTATATACAGACCCGTAATACAAGGGGAAGTGGGAACATATCCAAATGTAGGACATGTAACTTTGCCTCGTCCTTGTATGCAGTGTGATGAACCTCCTTGTGTTCCTGTTTGTCCAGCTGTTGCTACCTGGAAAAGACCAGATGGTATTGTGGTAATTGATTATGATCAATGTATCGGTTGTAGATATTGTATCAATGCATGTCCTTATAATGCGAGAACATTTGACTTTGGTTTGGAATATATTGATGACGCTGCTGATGCACCAGAGTCATTATTGGGTAAAGCCAAAGCTATAAAATATGAAAACGAAGCTTCATTTGAGTATGCAAAAGATTGGAAAAGAGAAAAAGATAAATCTCCCATAGGTAATGCCAGAAAATGTCACTTTTGTATCCCAAGAATTGATAAAGGAATGCTTCCTGAATGTGTTGTAACTTGTATAGGAAGAGCTACATATTTTGGAGATGGCAGTGATCCTGAAAGTTTAGTGGCAGAGTTAATCGCTCTACCAAATGCTTTTAGACTCAAAGAAGAAGAAGGCACACACCCAAGTGTGTATTATATTAAGTAGGAGGATGAAATGACAAGAAATAAAATAGGAAATATAATCACTTGGATTTTAATTATCGGTTTTGGAGCATGGGGAATTCCAGGTTTTATAGATAGATTAGTAAATGGTCATATTCATACAAACTATGGTTCATACATTCCTTGGGGTCTTTGGATTTCATCTTATATTTGGCTTATAGGTTTATCAGCAGGAGCTTTAATGATATCTGTTATGACTTATGTTTTCCACATAAAAGCCGTTAAAACCGTTGGGAAAATGGCTTTATTAGTAGCCATTGCAACTTTAGTCGGTGCTATGATTTCAGTTGGAATTGATCTCGGGCATCCATTAAGAGCTTTTAGTCTTATACTTGATCCAAATCTCCACTCAATGATGGGTTGGATGGCTGTTTTATACAGTGCGTACTTTGTAACTCTTTGTATAGAATTATATTTTGCCATTAGGCACGAACAAGTTACAGGAGAAAAACGAAAAACTATTAAAAATATTCTTATAGCACTTGGTATTTGGAGCGTTCCTTTGGCATTTGCATTTCACGGAGGTGTCGGTGGTGTTTTCTCAAACCTGATATCAAAACCTTATTGGTATGGACCAATGTTGCCGGTTGTATTTTTAGCCGGAGCATTTTTAAGCGGCGGTGCACTTTTTTGTACAGTTGCATATATTTGGAGGCCGAAACTTTCAAAAGATGATTTTGTAAAAATGATGATATTTTTGGGAAAAACAACCTTGGCACTTTTGATTTTAGATGAAATTTTAGAATTATCAGAAGTATATATGGGTACTTTTTATTCTCAATTTGGAGAAGGACACATTTGGTCACAAATTTTATTTGGACATTATTGGTATACATTTTGGATAGTTCACTTATTAATCGGTGTAGTAATTCCAGGAATTTTACTAATATTCAAATCAAAATCACCAGGTGCTATCGCACTTGCCGGGCTACTCATAGCAGGTAGTTTTTTAGCAGTAAGATTAAATATTGTAATTCCCGGTATGATTGAACCGGAAATAAAAGGTATCGCTGGTGCTTGGGTGAATAGCAGACTAACATTTAGCTATCTGCCATCAATTATGGAATGGCAAGTAGTGTCATTTATCATAGCTGTTGTCATGTTAGTATTTATGATAGGTAAAGCAATTTTACCAATATATCAAACAGCAGGAGAGGAAAAATGAAAAGTAAAAATATAGAAAACAAAACAATAAACAGAAGAGCTTTTTTAAAGACTTCTGCTTTACTGGGTGGGTCTGTTGCATGTTTGAATGCCATTGAAACGGTAAAAACTTCTGGTTTTGGAAGAAGTCATATCGACTATCCTTTAAATGATGCTGAAAATGTTATTTATTCTGTTTGTCTCCAGTGTCATACGGATTGTCCTATCAAAGTTAAGATTGAAGATGGAGTTGCAGTTAAGATTGATGGCAATCCCTACTCAATTCAAAACTTAAATTCCCCGATTCCAACATCAACTGATGTTCAAGTCGGAGCGAAGATCGATGCCGGAATCTGCCCTAAAGGACAAGCTGGTATCCAAACCATGTATGATCCCTACAGAGTAGTAAAAGTTTTAAAAAGAGACGGCAAAAGAGGTGAAAACAAATGGAAAGTTATACCATTTGATCAAGCTGTCACAGAAGTAGTCGAAGGTGGTAAACTTTTTGCCAATGTCCCAGGTGAAGAAAACAGAGTTGTAGAAGGACTTCGACAAGTGAGAGCTTTAAAAGATCCTAAAATAGCAAAAGAGATGGCAGAAGATGCCATGAATGTTGGAAAAGGCAAAATGAGCCTTAGTGCTTTCAAAGCAAAACATAAAGATAATTTACATTATTTGATAAATCCAGACCAACCCGACCATGGTCCAAAAAATAACCAGTGCCTGATGCTTGCTGGAAGAATGGAACACGGAAGAAAAGAGTTTGCAAAAAGATGGCAACAAGCTGCTTATGGCAGTATAAATTTTATGGAACACACAACAGTTTGCGAACAGTCTCACCATATAGCATACAAGCAAGTTACAAGTCAATATCTTGGTGGCGGAAAATGGAAACCTGCCAGTGAACAGTTAAAGCCTGATTTTAGAAATTCAAGATTTGTAATATATTTTGGAACAGGTGCAGTTGAGGCAAATTTTGGACCTCCTGTAATGGCAAATCTTATGACAAATGCCATTATAAAAGATGGATACAAGATAGCTGTCGTAGATCCGAGATTTTCCAAAACAGCTGCTAAAGCCTGGAAATGGGTTCCGGTCCGTCCAGGTGGCGACGCTGCTCTTATCTATGGTATGATAAGATGGATGTTTGAAAATAATAGGATAAGAAAATCTTTCTTGGAAAATTCAAATGTGGCAGCTGCTCATAAAAATAAAGAACTTAGTTGGACAAGTGCAACACACTTGATAAAATTTGATAAAGATGGTCCGGGTAAAAAACTAAGAGCAAGCGATCTTGGAATGGGAAGCAGTGATGAGTTTGTAACTACTAAAAACGGTAAACCTATAGCATTCAATACTAATGATAAACTAAATCCTGTTGTTGGAGACCTCTTTTTCTCAGGTGAGTTAAATGGCATAAAAGTTAAGTCTGAACTACAGATGGTTAAAGAGTATGCTATGAGTAAATCCATACAAGAGTGGGCAAAGGAAGCTGGGGTAAGCGCTAAAGAGATTATTGAATTAGTTAGAGAATATACCAAATATGAAAAATACGGAAGACAAGTCGGTGCTGAGATGTATAGGGGTGTTGTCCAGCATACAAACGGATATTTTAACGGTATGGCTGTAATATATTTAAATATGTTAGTTGGAAACATTGATTATAACGGCGGGTTAATGTCCGGTGGCGGTCACTATCACGAAGATGGAAGTAAAGGTGGTCCATTTAATCTTAAAAAAGATGCATTCCCTGGAAAAACCAAGTCATTTGGTCATAAAATAACCAGAGAAGGCTCATACTATGAAAATAGTACGGATTTTCAAAAAAATGGCTATCCTGCTAAAAGACCTTGGTTTCCTCATACTGGAAATGTTTATCAAGAGGCAATCCCTTCTTTTGATGATGCCTATCCATACGGAATCAAGATTTTAATGACTGTTATGGGTACTCCTTTATTGTCAAATCCGGCAGCACATATGTCAATGGAGACAATACTTGATTTTAAGAAGACTCCTCTTTATGTTGCAAATGATGTAACTATTGGTGAAAGTAGCATGTATGCCGATTATATTTTTCCTGATTATGCAATTTGGGAAAGATGGGGGACACCACACACTACGGTAGTGGCAGTTACAAAAATGTCAAAAATGAGACAACCTACAATTGAGCCTTTAACCGAGACTGTTCAAATATTTGGTGAGAAACAACATGCAGGCTATGAATCAATGTTATTGGCATTTGCTGAAAAGTTAAAGCTTCCTGGATATGGGGATAATGTTTTTGAAGGTAAAAAACCACTTAAAAGAGTGGAAGATTGGTTTCTTAAAATGGCTGCAAATATGGCTGCAGGAGATCACAAAGGTGATGATTTACCTGAAGCTGATGATAAAGAGATGGCCATATTTAAAAAAGCAAGAAGACATATGACTCCGGCCACATTTGATATAGCAAAATGGGAAAAAGCCTGTATAGATTCAAATGGCAAGAATTGGTTTAAAAAGGTAGTCTATTTGCTAAATCGTGGTGTTAGAGGAGAAGATTATTCAAATTATACTAAAAATGTAGAAAATAGTGTTTATATTTTACATAAATTTGGAAAACAGTTTAACTTTTACAGTGAGCCAGTCGGAACCACTAGACACTCTTTTACAGGTAAGAAATTTAGTGGTATAAGCAAGTATCATCCTGCGGTTGATTATGGTGGAAAACCAGTAACTGGAAGTTCTGCTTATCCACTTCGTCTTATAACCTATAAGCCAATAACAGGTGGCCAGTCAAGAACTCAAGCTGTTGATTATTGGTTGCAAGCTGTAATGCCTGAAAATACTATTGTGCTAAACAGTCAAACAGCACTTAGCATGGGCTTCAAAAACGGAGATAAAGCAAAAATTGTTTCTGCTGATAATCCAAGCGGAAATTGGGATTTGGGAAATGGTAAAACTAAACCAATGATAGGTAAAGTTGAAGTTGTCGAGGGACTAAGACCTGGAGTTATAAATGTTTCCTGGAGTTTTGGTCACTGGGCTTATGGTGCCAGAGATGTTATGATCGATGGTAAAGTTATAAAAGGTGAGAAAGCAAGAGAAAGCGGACTATGTCCAAATGCGTCAATGAAAGTTGATACGGCTTTAAAAAATTCTACGATTGAAGATTTAGTAGGCGGTTCAGCAGTTTTCTATGATTCATTTGTAGGGCTAGTTAAAGCTTAGATTTTTTCAGTGCCTGCCAAAAGTTATCCTTCTTTTCTTTTGGCAGGCACACTATAATAGAAAGATTTACTATGTTAAAAGATTTTATGAAAAAGATTTTTATAATACTTTTTTTGATAAGTTTGAATTCTATCTTTGCTAAAGAGTTATCTATTCCTAAAATTATTAAATCAAGTATTATAAAACAGTATAAAAATAAAAAAATCTCTTTTATTTCAATTAAAAAATTAAAAACCGGAAAATATCTTGTAAAAGTAAAATTTAACCAAGAGCATGATAAGGTGATAATAGATAAAAAAGGAAAAATCTACAGCATTGTCAATGATTTGTCCTTTAGCGATAATGTCGGAAACGGGTGTTGATAAAATTTTGAGGAGTTTGTTGTGTTTAAAAGATTTATAAATATTTTTATTTTAACTATTTTACTGATTAGCTCAAGTGCTTTGTTGGCAAAAGAGAATATTCAAGTACCTCCTGTTATAATATCAAGTATTATAAAACAGTATGGACAAGCCAAAATAAAAATTTTGTCTATAAAGAAGATTAAATCAAAAAAATACCAAGTCATTGTAAAAACAGATACCGGAAAAGATAAAGTTATTATCACAAAAAAAGGAAAAATTTTAAGTATTAGTGATTATCTTGTTGGAATGGAGCCATCAGGTGGCTGCTAGTAGAGTCTTTTTCATAAAGTCAATATTTAAAATTTCTTTTACTTTAGTTGTGCTTTGTGCACCCTCTTTTTCCTCAATCATTTCCGTTTGCAAGAATTGCCATGGGAAAAATTTTGAAAAAAGAGCATTGGGTAGGTCCGAGATAGTAAGAAATATGAGCAAACAAGAAATTATAAATGCATTAGAAAGATTTAAAAAATCAAAATCAAATTCTATAATGAGAGGATTTGCTTCTAGACTAAGCGATAAACAAATCGAACAGATAGGCAAGGTAATAGGTAAATAGTTTTAATTTACCTTGCATATCCAACGGCTCTTAGCTCTCTTATAACATTTACTTTTATTTCACCAGGATATTGTACTTTTTCTTCTATCTCTTTTGCTATCTCTTTAGATATCAAGACAGCTTCATCATCATTTACAAGTTTTGCATTGGCAATAACCCTCACTTCTCTTCCGGCGTTTATAGCATAGGCTTGTTTTATACCGTTTTTAGAAGTTGCTATCTCTTCTATCTCTTGAACTCTTTTTAAGAAGCTCTCAAGCACTTCTCTTCTAGCTCCAGGCCTTGCCGCACTTAAGGTATCTGCTGCACAAACTGCTGCTGCTTCTATACTTTTTGGTTCTTCATGTCCGTGGTGGGCATATATGGCATTTATCACAACAGGATGCTCTTTATATCTTTTACACAAATCCGCACCTAAATCTACATGACTACCTGCAAAATCGTGAGTTAATGCTTTACCGATATCATGAAGCAATCCTGCTCTTTTAGCAAGTTGTTCATCTCCTCCGAGTTCTGCTGCGATAATACCGGCTAAATGTGCAACTTCAAGAGAATGTCCAAGTGCATTTTGTCCATAGCTTGCACGAAATTTTAATCTCCCTATAAGTTTTACTATTTCCGGATGTATTTTATTGAGTCCCATATCTATAACAATATTTTGCCCTTCTTCCAATAAACTTTGCTCAAATTCAGCTTTAACTTTTTTGTAAATATCTTCTATTCTTGCCGGCTGAATCCTACCGTCTTCAACCAATAATTCTATAACTTTAGTAGCTATTGCTCTTCTATAGAGATTGAAACTGCTCAATATAATGGCTTGAGGTGTATCATCTATGATAACATCAACTCCCAAAAGCATTTCAAGAGTTTTTATATTTCTCCCCTCTTTGCCGATAATCCTTCCTTTTAATTCATCATTTGGAAGATTGACCACATTGATAAGCCTTTCTGCAGCAAAATCACCAGCAAATCTCGTAGTAGCTTGAGCTAAAATAAAATTGGCTTTTTTCTTTCCTTCTTGCTTAGCCTGCTCTTCATATTTTCTAACTATATGAGCTATCTCATCACGAGATTTCTCTTCAACTTTTTTAAGTACAATATTCTTTGCTTCTTTTTCAGTTAGGCCGGCTGATTGTTCAAGAACTGCTAATGCTTCCGCAATTTTTGCCCTATATTCTTGTTTAAGATCTTTAGCTTCTGATACTTTTTGCTCTACCTCTTTTTTGATATTTTTGATTTCATCTTTTTCTTTAGTTATATTTTTCAATTCATCTTTAAATAATTCATTTAGAGTTTCATCTTTTTTCTCAAGTTGAATCATTTTAAGCTCATACTCTTTTTTTAAGTTTATGTTTTGCTCTTCAAATTTATTTTTCGCTTCCAACTCCAAATCTTTTGCTTGCAAAGTTGCATTTCTAAGTATGATTTCTGCTTCATGTTCAATCGCTTTTGCTTTTGCTTTTGCTCCCGCTTCATAAACCTCAAATTTTGAAGCTTCCAACTGCTTTTGTATTAATGCACCTATTACTCCTCCTATGAGTACACTTGCGGCGGCTATAGAAATCTCTATTAACATACTGCTTTCCCCTTGTAATATAAATTTTTTCAGGAGTTACATAAAAATCAGATTGTATATCGTATGTGTTTGTGATAACTTTTTTATTAAAACATTTTTCAATCTGAACAAAAATTATTATCGGCTTATACTCAAGACTCGCAAAAAACCTATCATACATGCCTTTGCCAAAACCAACTCTTTTATAGTTCGCACCAACTCCTAAAACAGGAACTATAGCTATATCAATTCTTTTATTTTTAAAAAAAGAATTATTTGGCTCTTTTATAGAAAATCTTTTCTTTTTCAATGGCAGTCTGTATTTTACAATTTTAAAACTGACACCTTCCATAAATGGCACGAAAATGTTACATGATTTACGCATTTTTTTTATAAAATCATTTATGTTTACTTCAAAACCCATAGGTAAATACAATAAAATATTTTGAACTTTTATACTTTTTATAATCTCATAAAGCTTATTTTGAACTTTTTTATCTTTGTATATTTTTGCAATTTTAGCACTTTTTTCAAGTTTCTTTTTACATTCTTGTCTAAAAACTTTCTTTTTTACAAACATAATTCATATCCTTTGGTCATTTTTTATTTTATATTGGTATAATATCGAAATATTTTACACATAAGGTTACCAATGAAACAAATTTCATTTATTATTATATTGATGAGTATTTTAGTTTTTAGCGGCTGTGAAAACCATAAAAATAATACCGACAATACAAAAAAAGCAAAAAACTCAACTGTGGCCAAACAAACTAAACTTAATAATTCGAATCAAATAACACTTCATTCAGTTGACGGCAATGACTTAACGCTTATAAAAGATGGCAATAATTTAAAAATAAAAGGGATGAAAAATAAAGTAATTTTATTGGATTTTTTTGCTACTTGGTGTCCTCCATGCAAAGCTGAAATACCGCATCTGGTGAATTTACAAAAAAAATATAAAAATAAATTACAAGTCATATCTGTTTTATTAGAAAATAATAAACCAGACAGTGAAATCAAAAGCTTCATAAAATATAACTCCATAAATTACATCATAACAAACGGCCCGAACAATTATAAACTTTCATCAATGATGGGAGAAGTTCAAAATATTCCATTTATGATTTTGTATAATAAAAAAGGGAATATTGTCACTCACTATCTTGGAGCTATTCCCGAAGAGATGATAAATTCTGATTTGGAAAAGGTTATAAAATAGTGTTTAACTTTATAAAAAAATCTTTAGGTAAAACTATTGATGCTATCAAGAATATTGCACCAGAAAAAAAAGAAAAAATTCCAAAAGATGAAATAGAAGATATTTTACTTGAAGCTGATGTAACATACGAGGTAGTAGAAAAAGTTTTATATTATCTGCCACCTTCAAATCTTATCGAACGAAGTGATTTAAAAAGAGTCTTATTGTCTTTTTTTATTGAAAATACAAAGATAAAAAACATAGAGCAAAAACCTTTTGTTGAGTTGATACTTGGAGTAAACGGAGCCGGGAAAACAACAACTATCGCCAAATTGGCAAAATTATACAAAAATGAAAATAAAAAAGTTATTTTAGGGGCGGCTGATACTTTTAGGGCTGCCGCAGTTGAACAACTTAGAAGATGGGCTGCAAAACTTAACATCCCAATAGTTGCAACAAAACAAGGTCATGACCCTTCAGCTGTAGCTTTTGATACTATTAAATCAGCTATTGCGAAAAATTTTGATAATGTTTTGATAGACACTGCCGGGAGGCTTCACAACCAAACAAATCTCTCAAATGAGATAAAAAAAATAGTTAGAATTTGCGATAAAGCAAAAAGCGGAACTCCTCACAGAAAGATTTTGATTTTAGACGGAACACAAGGAAACTCTGCAATTTCTCAAGCAAAAGCTTTTAAAGAGATAGTAGGTATAGATGCCATTATAATAACAAAACTAGACGGTACAGCAAAAGGAGGAGCACTTTTTAGTATTGCCAATGAATTAAAACTTCCAATACTTTATATTGGAGTCGGGGAGAAAGAGGATGATTTAGTAAAATTTGACGCCGAAGAATATATAGATAGCTTGCTTGATTCATTTTACCTGAGCGAAACAGATGGCTAAATCAAAACAACTTTTTGAATGTCAAGCTTGTGGATATCAAACATCAAAATGGATGGGTAAATGTCCAAATTGTGGTACTTGGGAACAAATAATTGAGCTTAATAAAACACAAATAGAAGTTTTGAAACAGATGAGCACTGCTACGGCAAACTATGAAAAAGCTCAATCATTAGCAAAAATTAAAGAAGATGTGATACAGAGATATTCATCTCATTCAAAAGAGTTAGATTTAGTGCTTGGCGGCGGCATAGTTCCTGGAAGTTTAGTGCTCATTGGCGGAAGCCCCGGAGTAGGTAAATCCACACTTCTCTTAAAAATAGCTGGAAATTTGGCAAACTCAGAGAAGAAAGTACTTTACATAAGCGGAGAAGAATCAAAATCACAATTAAAACTAAGAGCAAATAGATTGGAAGTCAACCACTCAGATATATTTTTGTTAACAGAAATAAAACTGGAAAATATCTTAGCAGAATGTCATAATAGTGATTATGCTGTTATCATAGTGGATTCGATACAGACAATATATTCTGAAAAATTGACCGCAGCACCAGGAAGCGTATCTCAAGTAAGAGAAATTACTTTTGAACTTATGAGATACGCGAAAGAGAAAAATATCGCTATTTTTATCATAGGACATATCACAAAAGATGGTGCAATAGCCGGTCCTAGGATATTAGAGCATATGGTTGATACTGTTTTGTATTTTGAAGGAGATGCATCAAAAGAGTTAAGGCTTTTAAGAGGTTTTAAAAACAGATTTGGATCAACTAGTGAAATTGGAATATTTGAAATGAGTCAAAAAGGCTTAATAAGTGCAAATGATATCTCTAAAAAATTTTTTACAAGAGAAAATTCATCACCTGGTTCAGCTATAACAGTCGCGATGGAGGGGACAAGACCTATTATACTTGAAATTCAGGCTTTAGTGAGTGAAAGCAACTTTCCAAACCCAAAAAGAAGTGCAACTGGCTTTGAATTGAACAGGCTAAACATGCTTTTAGCATTACTGGAAAAAAAAATAGAACTTCCGTTTAATCATTATGATGTTTTTATAAATGTTTCAGGAGGCATTAAAATAAATGAGACAGCATGCGATCTTGCCGTAGTGGCTGCAATACTTAGCAGCTTCAACAATAGACCGCTCAGCAAAGATACAATCTTTTTAGGAGAAATTACTCTTATAGGCAATATTAGAGATATTTTCAATCTTGACTTAAGACTAAAAGAAGCAAAAATGCAAAATTTTAAAAAAGCGATAGTACCTAAAAAGCCTATTAGTAATATCAGTGAACTAAAATGCTATGAAGTAAATGAAGTTTCAAAGCTGATTGACTGGATGTAGATTTTATACAATCATATATTTTAATCGTATAATTAAAGATAATTTTATAGCTTATTTTAAATTATTTTGATATAATTTTTGTACGATTTATTTTGCAATAAGGTTAATTAACAACAAAGGTTAAAAATGAGTAAGAAAAAAGCTTGTATGAGAGCTTATCATGAAATGGAAGAAAGATATGCTATGCTTGAAATTAAGTATTTTAATGAAGAGCAAAGCAAAGAAATCAACAGTGTTGTAACAAAAGCAATTAAGCATTTTGAGGTTTCTCCGGATATTATGATTGAACATGATGATGACAATAATGATGAAGGTGTTTTTATCTTAGAATTTCATGATGATTATGATAAAGAATCGGGAGCTTTTTTTGAATCAATAATTAAAGAGTTAAATATAGATAAATGCTCTATTGACTAATTTATAAAACATCCGATATAACTGTATATATCAAGTAAAGGAATTTTATGGCTGAAGAAAAAAAAGTTGATGAAGAACCAAAGAAATCAGGATCTAAATTAGTATTAATCATTATAATTATACTTTTGGTACTAATTTTAGTAGGAGGTGGGATAGCTGCTTATTTTTTACTTTCAGACAATACTCAACCGCCAGTAAACAATGCACCACAAGCTCAGGCTCGGACTAATAATCAAAATAGAGTTACGAGCAGAAATTCTGATTTAACCCAAATAGGACCTGTATATCCGCTTGATCAGTTTATTGTAAACTTACTGAGTCAAAATGGATCAAGATTTTTAAAAGTAAAGATGGATTTAGAACTCAGTGATGCCAAACTAACAGCTGAACTTGATAAAAAAAAGCCTTTGATACGCGATATAGTTATACGAACTTTAACATCTAAAACATATCAAGAAGTTAGCACAGGCAGAGGAAAAGAGAAACTAAAAGATGAGCTTGTTGACAGAATAAACAGTGTTTTAGCAGATGGAAGTATAAAAAATATATATTTTACAGAATTTGTTGTCCAGTAGATGGTTGGAATTGATATAGTTGATATCGAAAGATTTGATCAATTTTATAAAAAATTTAAAGATAAAGCACTTGAGAGATTTTTAAATCAAAATGAAATAAATCTTTCGAAAAAAAAGATACAAACAATAGCCGGTTTTTTTGCAAGCAAAGAAGCCATCTCAAAAGCTCTTGGAACAGGAATTGGAAAAGAGCTTTCTTTTCATGATATACAAATCCATAAAACAAAACAAAACGCACCCTACTTCACCCTTCCAAAACAAATCATTGATAAATACTCAATCACCGAAACTTCACTCTCAATAACGCACGAAAAAAAATATGCCATAGCTGTTGCATCAATAAAAAGTGACAAACATTTTCATACACTTTATCACTAACTAATGCATTTTTATCCTTTGTTGAACTTGTTGGTGATAAGATTCCATCACATCAGTACTATGTTTTGTAATATCCAACTTACACATTGGCTTAAATGGTTTTATAACAGGAGGAGGTGTATTTTTTAGGATATATCTATCTATATTTTTATCCATTTTTTCTTTATAAGCAATGAAAGATTTTTTTGCTTTTCCCCAAAGTCTTTTTGTTGCTTTTTGCACAACAAGCTCTGGATTGATAGCTCTGCCATATCTGTAAACTCCAAAATGTAAATGAGGCCCGGTAGAGAGTCCTGTAACACCTACATAACCTATAATCTGTCCCTGTTTTACATATTTACCTACTCTTATGCCTCTTTTAAAGCGTTTTTGATGAGCATACAAAGTTACATAGCCATCGCCATTTGATATTTTTATGACATTTCCGTATCCTCTTATCCATCCGGCATAAATAATCTTTCCAGATGCTGCCGCATGTATAGGAGTGCCTATCACTACGGCATAATCAACACCAAAATGTGGTCTGTAAATATGTAAAATAGGTTGCCATCTTCTAAGTGAAAAAGTTGAACTTATCCAACCACCTTTTACCGGCCTTATAAAAATAAATCCTTGCAGCTGGTGTCCTCTGCTATCATAATATCTTCCGTGAAAATTATATACATAATGTTTAGTTTTACCTGTTTGCACCATTGCTGCTAAAAGCTTTGGCATGGAGAAAACATGACCGAAACGATACTTTTGATCGTAAACCATTACAACTTTATCGCCTTTGTGAATATCTCTTTTAAAATTTATAGATTTTTTAAAACTATCAAGAAATATTGAAGCTAAACTTCTGGAATTTGTATCTTTTAAAATATCATAATATGGTGAATTGTTGATATGTAGGACAAAACCTTCTTGTTTTGTTGTACTTATGATAGGTATCAGCTTAAAGGTTGAATGTATATTATTTTTAACTATATGTATCTGAAGTTCATCACTTATAGGTATCAAAACCTGTTCTACAGTACCGTTAGAGTCTTTTAAAACTTGATAATGAGTTCCTTTTTGTATTTCAGCTATAGCTCGTTGATTATCGCCACTTAAGTTATAATATAATTGTTTTAAAGGTAAATGATTTTCCTGTAAAAATTTAAGATATGAGTTTCCATCCCACCTTAAGTACTGCACTTGCGATGCAAATGCTATAATAGGCAAAATCAAAATAATTAAAAATCGAATCATTACACTATCCTTAAAAAATTTTATCATTATATCCAAGATAAGCTAACACAATGTTTTAGTAAAAAATCAATTATTTTTAGAAAGTTGGCTAAAAGGGACAGATTATTTTCTAAAAATTATACACTTAAATCTCTCTCCCAAAAAAGCTGGATCTATAAGCAGTTTGACTTTATTTAGTTCATTTAAGTAAACTTTTTCGCCGCTGTTTTGTTTTAATAGTTCAAGCAATTCTATAAGTCCAAATTCCACCAATGCTTTCATTTGAGTCATATAGTCTGTATTTTTTATATCTGTATTTTTAAAAGCGTCTATCAAGTGGGTAAAGTGTACATCATGCGTTATATCGCTTTTTTTGTATAGTGACTTTAAATCAATTCCATTATGCTCAAGTTTATCATCTCTTGCAAATTTTGTGAGTGAAAAAAAAGGATAAACCTTGTGTTTATCATAAACTCTGAGTGAAAAATCACTTCTTGCTTCTTTTTCTCCATAATCAAACGCAACAAATTCAAATCTCTTTATACTTTTAGATAAATTTTTTGCAAATTCTTCATATCCGACACTTATCTCACCATTTTCAATACCGTATCTTTTTGATAAATTTTTTGTAAATAGTGAAAGCTTATCAAAATAAGGATCCAAATCATCATTTACATAAAGCATTTTATCATCTTTAACAACCTCACAAGCAAACGCATCAAATATCTCATTTGCAACTACAAAAGAAGACTCTAAGGTTATCTCATCAAAGGATGAAAAAAAGTCAAACTTTATCATATCACCAAATGACTCTCTTAAATATCTTTTTTGAATTTCCTGAAGTTTGTATTGTGGCTCTAAAATAGCAAATTTTAAAGTTTGTATAAGCTTTGGCTCAAGAGTAAATATAAACTGGACAATATCAGCCAAAAGATATCCTTTATGAGCACCTATCTCCAAAACAGTTGAATTTTCAGTCAAAAAACCTTCTTTTATAGTTTTAAGAAGCTTTTTTGCAATACTTCCTCCAAAAAACATACTACTGCTGACTGATGTATAAAAATCTCCTTTTTTACCTATCTCTTTGTATTGTGCATAATACCCATCTTTATCATAAAGCCATTTTTCCATAAATTCACTAAATTTCATATTTATTTCTCCTTTTCAAAGATGTAAAATCTTTGAAAATTCCTCTCACTAAAGCTTTGCCTATCGGCAAGAGTATAAAAATCATAATTTTTATTTATCATCAATATGTGCATATAAACTAAGCAACAATAAATCAATATCATTTTTATAAATATATTTTTCAATCTTTGTGCTTCTTAATGAATTTTGCATAGTATCCACATCATATACAGTTTTTTCACCTGCTTTATATAAATCTTTTGTGCTACTAAGCAACGAAGCATAAAGGCGTTCTTGTTTCTTTGCCAATGCTATCTTTTTATAATATATTTTAATTTTTTCAACTATTGATTTGTATAACTCTTTTTCTTGATGTTTTTTGTCAATCATTTCAAGTTTTGATTTTAAGTATTTCAACTTTTGTAATTGTATATTTTTACCTCTGTTTATATCAAATAAAGGCATAGATATATTTACACCATATTGTTTGTAACTATCACGAACAGTTCCTATGTAGCTAATTCTACTGCTATTGTAGTTAGCAAAAAGCGAAACAGTTGGTAAATACTTTGATATAGTCATTTTTTTAAGATAATTTGTCTGTTTTATATTGGCCATTGAGTCTTTAAGAACTAAGTTGGATTTCAAAAATTTAGATAAATTTATCAGTTTTAAATGTGGCAGCTTTATAGTTTTATAATTAAGTGAGCTTATCACTTTAAATTGTTTTTCCAAATCAACCTTAGAAGATTGCATATTTAAAAGCCCTATATCAAGGGAATTTTTATTGAGTATTGCATTATCTAAAAAACTGCTGTCGATTAAACCTTTGAGGTATTGTTCTTTTTTTACAGTTATATTTATCGCTGCATTCTTAATCAATAATTTTTGTTTTTCTATACTTAAATCAAGGTTTTTTAAATTCAAAAGTATTGTATAAGCATTGGTTAAAAGTGATTTTTCACTTAAAGAAGTTGCAAATTTAAGAAATTCTCTATTCGCATTTGCATACTTTATAGCATAATATATCCCTCCGCTTCTAAAAATAGGTTGATTTAAAGATATAGAAAGATTATCAATAGTTTGACTTGGTGAAGTTTGTGTACTAATAGTATGAGAGTAAGATCCAGTTATTGGATTAATCCAGTCAAATTTTAAAATATCACTATTTTTTTTATTTTGCTTTTTTTCGTTTTCTATAATACCTCTTTTTGTTTTTGACAATATATCATACTGAGCTGCATTCAAAAAAACAGCACTAACAGCAATACTAAGAAATATTTTTAAAAGCATTTTCAAGTCTTTCAAATCCCAAATCAATCTCTTCTTGACTTATAGTAAGAGGCGGTAAAAATCTTAAAGTATTTCGTCCAGCTTTTAAAAGTAAAACTCCTTCTTGAAAGCTTTCATTGATTATTTTTGTCAAATTATCACTACTGTTTATCCTAAGTCCTCTCATAAGTCCAAGCCCAACAACTTTATTTATAAATTCTTTATGATTTTTTGCAAATTTATTTAATTTATCACTAAAATAAAGCATTCTCTCATCAAGTTTACCACTTGTTTTATCGTTTTCCAAAATTTTTAAAACCGCATTTGCTGCAGCACTTGAAAGGTAATTGCCGCCAAATGTGCTTCCATGGTCTCCTGGAGAAAAAATATCTTTTAGATTAGTCATAACAGCTCCAATAGGAACTCCGCCTGCTAACCCTTTTGCAACAGTTATAATATCAGGCTCTATCTCATATAAATTTGAAGCAAAAAATTCACCGGTTCTATAAATACCTGTTTGAACTTCATCAACTATAAGCAAAATATCTTTTTCTTTCAAACGCTTAGCTAAATGCTGTATTTTTTCTTTATCTTGCGGTTCAACTCCTCCCTCGCCTTGAACAAGCTCCAGCATAACAGCTACACATTTATCGTCACAAAGCCCAAGCACTTCATCCATATCCTTTGCATATACAAAGCCATCTGGAAATGGACCGAAGAAGTTATGCATTTTTTCTTGTCCGGTTGCCTTTAATGCAGTTATGGTTCTTCCGTGAAAAGAATTTTCTAAAGTAATGATTTTGTATCTTTTAGGCTCACCCTCAACTTCTCCATATTTTCTTGCTATTTTTATAGCCCCTTCATTAGCCTCAGCTCCACTGTTTGCAAAAAAAACTCTCATATCAAACCCGCAAAGTTCAACCATTTTTTTAGCAAGTTCAGCCTGTGGCTCTATCAAAAACAGATTTGAAACATGTATAATATTTTTAGCTTGTGTACATATCGCATTTGAGAGAATATCATTGCTATGTCCGATACTCACTACACCAATACCACTTGTAAAGTCTATATAATCTTTATTGTTTTCATCATATAAAGTTGCATTTTTCCCATGTTTAAAATTGACATAATTTCTTCCGTAAGTATGCAAGACATACTCTTTATCCATTTGTTCCAACATTATATCTCCTATAAGTTTTCATTATCCTCAGTACCAAATATCCTATCTCCGGCATCACCAAGACCTGGCACTATATAGCCTTTATCGTTCAATCTATCATCAAGTGCGGCTGCATATATCTCAATATAGGGATATTTATTATTTATAGCTTTTATACCCTCTGGTGCTGCGACTAAACATATAAAAGTTATATCTTTAACACCTTTTTCTACCAAAAAGTCTATGGCATTAAGTGCTGAACCACCAGTAGCAAGCATCGGGTCAATCAATAAAACTTTATTTTTAAGTGCCTGCATTGGAATTTTATCATAATAACTCCTTGGCTGTAAAGTTACCTCATCTCTATCCATCCCTAAAAATCCCACTTTAGAGTTTGGCATAAGTTTCATAAATGGATCAAGAAGCCCAAGCCCGGCTCTTAAAATAGTTACCAATATAGGATGATTTTCCAATTTTTTGGCTTTTGTTGCAGCTACTGGAGTTTTTACAACCGTCTCCTCAAGATTTAAGTTCCTTGTTACCTCATATACCATCAAAAAGCCTATCTCATCCAGTAGCATTTTGAACTCAGGCATCCTTCTTTTTTCATCTCTTAATAGTGCCATTTTATGATCTATTAACGGGTGATTTAAAATATGTGCATTCATTTTTACAACTCCAAATTATAATAGCATCATTATCTCTAAAAATCGTTTACATATTGATAAAAATATAATATTCATTATTGTATAATCTTAAAATTTAAAATTATTTTGAGGAGATCTCTTTGAAGCCAACTGACTATCATTTTAAACTAAAGGATTGGGTTGTAGGTTTGCAATTTTTATTTGTTGCGTTTGGGGCATTGGTTTTAGTTCCTATTCTTACAGGATTAAACAGTAATGTCGCTCTTTTTACAGCAGGGCTTGGAACTTTGATATTTCAAATCATAAACAGAAAAAATGTTCCACCAATATTTTTAGCCTCTTCTTTTGCTTTTATAGCACCTATAATATATGGTGTTCAAAAGTGGGGAGTAGCTGGAACTCTAAGTGGATTGGCTGCTGCTGGAATTGTTTATGTTGTTCTTAGTATTCTTATTAGAATAAAAGGAAGTGCTTTTATACACAAACTTTTGCCTCCTATTGTAGTAGGACCTGTTATCATGACCATCGGTCTTATCTTAGCTCCTGTGGCTGTTCACATGGCAACCGGACACACAGGAGATGGAAAAATACAGCTTGTTCCTTTTAATACAGCTATTATTATATCCATGATTTCACTTATAGCTACAATATTAGCAACTTTGCTTGGAAAAGGCATGATAAGACTTTTACCAATACTAATAGGTGTTGTAGTAGGGTATACGACATCTTTATTCTTTGGAATTATTGATTTTCATACACTCTCAAAAGCTCCTCTTTTTGCAGTCCCTGATTTTGTATTTCCAAAATTAAACTGGGAAGCTATCATATATATCTTACCTATTGCCATAGCCCCTGCGGTTGAGCATGTAGGCGATATACTAGCAATTTCTCATGTTGCAAAAGAGGATTATCTAAAAAATCCGGGATTACAAAATACACTTTTAGGTGATGGTTTAGCCACAAGCGCGGCTGCCTTTTTGGGAGGTCCTCCAAATACAACTTACTCGGAAGTAACAGGCGCTGTAACTATAACTAAGTCTTACAATCCCGCTATTATGACTTGGGCAGCTATATTTGCTATAGTTTTAGCATTTTTTGGAAAATTGGGTGGGTTTTTACAAACCATTCCTGTTCCTGTAATGGGTGGAATATTATTACTTCTTTTTGGTATCATAGCTTCAGTTGGAATGGCAACTTTGGCAAACTCAAAAACCGATCTCTCCTGTCCTAGAAATATGATAATACTTTCAATTATACTTGTTTTTGCTATAGGAGGGATGAGCTTTAACTTTGGTGGTGTTGGATTTAGCGGTATAGGACTTGGTGCGATAGTAGGAATCATACTAAACCTCATCCTGCCTCAACCTAGACTTGATGATACTGAAAATGACACTATCAGTGGTGAATTATTAGATATTTGACATGGCGGATTCCTCCTCCATGCCTTTATAAAAAATATGGCTAATATACTTATAATATTTATCTCTTTTACCCTTGGATTTACTTTAAAATTTGTAAAGTTTGGACAGTTTAATTTTGCAAAAACTTTAAATATTCTTATAATTTATATCTCTTTGCCATCACTAATATTACTTAAGATACCACATCTGCATATATCAAACGATACTTTAGCGCCTATTGTTTTGCCATGGATCATAACATTTATCACATCCATTGCTATCATATTTATCGCTAAAAAATATAATTTAAAAAAAGAAGAAACAGGAAGTTTGCTTTTAGTTGGCATACTTGGCAATACTTCCTTTTTAGGAGTACCATTTATCCAACTTTTTTTTGGAGAAAGATATGTTTCGTATGCACTTATTTATGATCAGTTGGGCTCTTTTTTAATACTTTCTACCTACGGTTCTATTGTTGTTGCTTTATATTCGCAAAACAGTATATTTAATTTCAAAGAAATCATCAAAAAAATTATATTATTTCCTCCGTTTTTATCTTTACTCATAGCATTTATTATAAAAGGTATCGAGTACAATAGTATAATCATCTTTTTACTTCAAAACTTAAGTAAAACTCTTGTTCCTTTTGCACTACTTTCAGTAGGATTTCAACTCCATCTAAAAGTTCCAAAAGATGAAAGAAAACCACTTTTTATAGCTATTCTTATGAAAACAGTATTTGCTCCGTTAATTGCACTGATAATTTGTTTGATTTTTACAGATATGAATAATATAGTAAAAGTCAGTATTTTAGAAGCCGGGATGGGACCTATGATAACTGCTGGCATCATGGCAAACATAGCAAATCTTTCTCCAAGACTAACAAATGCCATAGTAGGTTATGGTATTCTTTTTTCTTTTATAACACTACCTGTTTTTTATCTTTTGATTTCAAATTTGTAATAGATAATGGTACTTTTAGTCAATATCTACTCAAAGAAGATCGTAACTCATTTTAATTGCTAAAATATACAATATAAAAGCAACAAGTTTTCTAATGTGGTCTGATGATAATTTAAAATACATCATAGAATTTCCGATTATGCCTCCTATCACAGCACCTAAAGATACTGCTGCTATCAAAAGCCAATCGATATGCACAAAAGTCATATAACTTATAAACGATACAGTTGCAGAGAGTGGTATGGCAAAACTAGCTGTCACTGCCGCTTTTTTTGCATCAACACCTAAAAGAATCAGCACAGGAAGCAAAATATTGCCACCACCTAATCCTAACATACCTGCCATAAAGCCTACACCAACTCCTATAAGTGCAAAAATCCATACTTTTTCTATATTGACATTCAACTCTTTTTTTGCAAACATCATCATCGAACCACTGAAGATTAAAAATATGATAAAAATGCCTTTGACAACATTGATATCAAGATAACGCGAAAACTGTGCACCAAGAGGTGAGAAAAGAAGCATTCCAAATGCTATGGGGAGAGAAAATCTGATATCTATAATTTTGTGTTTTAAATTTAAAGCCGTAGAAGTCGTTGAGGTACATAATCCGGCAAACAATCCAGATGCTTTGGCTAGATTGAAACCAACGCCAAGCATCCCGAGTGATGGGATAATTGCTGCTGCTGCTCCAGTGCCAGCCATCGACAGCAGTGAAGAAAAAAACAGTGCTACTCCAAAGTATTCTAAATATTCCATTTGGCATTATATCTTATTTTAACTGACTTTTACGCACCATAATGAGCAAAGCTCGTTATAGTGGCAGGAACTCAAGGTCCCTACAACCCTTTGAAGCTTACGAAAAGTAAGACTTTTCAAGAAAAAATTGTGTAAGGTCAGTTATTTTAACTTCTATGTATTGATTAAATAGCAGGATAATTTAAGTTTCACTTCAGTGTTTGCCTAATTCTCCATTCTCCTTGACATATTCCTCTCCCCATTCATACATATTCATTAATACAGGTTTTAGTTTTTGTCCTATTGGCGTCAAAGAATAAACAACTTTAGGGGGTACTTGAGCAAAAACTTCTCTATGAATTATATTTTTTTCTTCTAATTCTTTTAGTTTGACAGTAAGTGTTTTTTGACTTATTTCACTAATATCATTACTTAATTCTTTAAATCTTTTTTTACTTTTTAAAAGATACCAAATAACAGACAATTTCCATCTGTCATTAAAAATATCAAGTGTTATAGATACGGGGCAAGAGTACTCTTTCTTATTTATAAAATACATATTAATCCTTGTAAGTAATATTATAACATATTAAACTTTATTTTGTATTACTTACCTAAAATACTGTAAGGGTTATTAAAGTTTATTACAGTTATAATTTTTAAATCAATTTAAATAAAAGGGATAAGAATGCAAAACAAATTTATGGATGCAATGGATTTTAGACATGCTTGCAAAGTTTTTGATGAGACTAAAAAAATATCTGATGAGGATATGCACTACATACTTGAAATTGGGAGAAAATCTCCATCATCATTTGGTATGGAAGCTTGGAAATTTTTAGTTATTACAAATGATGAATTAAAAGCAGAACTTAGACCGGCATGTTGGGATCAAGTACAAATTACTTCTTGTTCACACCTTGTAATTGTTTTAGCTGGGATTGAAAGTGTTAAAATAGAATCAGGCGAAGTTGAGAAAAGATTTAAAAGACGAGATATGCCAAAAAAATCACTTCAGATATATATGCAGCGATATGCCAGCCATTTGAAAAAAACATTAAGTAGTGATGAAAATATATATTGTTGGACTGCAAGACAAGCATACATAGCAGCAGCAAATATGATGAGTGGTGCTGCTTTTATAGGGATAGATTCTTGCCCTATAGAAGGATTTGAAAAAGAAAAAGTTGAGGAAATTTTAAAGCTTGATACAAAAAAATTCCAAGTTGCAATGGTACTTCCTTTTGGATACAGACTAAATCCTCAGCCAAAAAAATTAAGACTTCCTTTTGATAAAGTGGTTGAATTTATAAAATAATTGTATTGAATTGGTGTAAATTAACGGCTTTAAAACTTAATAACCGACTTTGCTTGTTATATTAGTACATAACAAGTAAAGTCTATTTATAAATTTACAATATTTAGGCTCTATTTGCTCTTGTACATTTCTCTACCAAATAAAATATTGAGTTATACTGAATCCCTGAATGTTCACTTAATCCAATTTCGCATGTTATGCTCGTTGAATACCCTTTTTGTGCCTTATTGCCAAGATTTGGTTTTAGCCATCTTAATGCCGAAGCATTGAGTTTGGGATGCGTAAAACCTCTATCACCGGCAAAGCCACAACATGTTACATCTTTTGGAATTATAACATCATCACTGCACATTTTTGCTAATTCCAAAAACTTCTCTTTTAAACCCATTTTTATAGTAGAACAAGTTGAGTGGATGGCGATACTCTTAGAAATCTTTTTAAACTTCAATTTTGGAGAAAGAAATTTTAAGGTAAATTCTATAGGCTCATATACTTTTAATTTACTTTTAAACCCTTGTATCATAGCTTTTACACAAGGAGATGTTTCACAAAGTATAGGAAGTTTCCCTCTTTCGCTTGCATCAAAAAGGGCATTTTCCAAATTTTTCAATTGTAAATTTGCTTCCTCTTTATAGCCTTTTGAGCTAAAAGGAGTTCCGCAGCAAAGATTTTCTATATTTTTAGGGATAATTATCTCATAACCAGCTCTGTTTATCAATGTATTTATCACTTCATAAAGTTCAAGCTTCTCATCACTGTCTTTTTGATTGCCAAAAGTCCTGCATATACAAGATGTAAAATATACTACTTTTTCACCGCCTCTGTTTTTTAAAAATTTATTGGCTGAAAAATGTGATCTTTTTGGGATATATGGAGAATATTTTGGAACTTTATCATGTGTTGCTTCCCTTAAAAAATCCATACTTTTTTGCATAATTCTCTCACCAAATACAAAACTACTCAATGAATTTACATCAAGAGCAAATTTAGCTATATTCAAAGTAGTATTATAATGATTTGCTATATTTTTTGCTATATTTTTAGAAAATTTTCCTATATTTTTTTCTCTTAACTCTTTTGTCAAATTTGCAACATCTATCTCAACCGGACAACTTGTCGAGCAAAGCGAACAAGTAGCACATGTTTGCTCGCCATCATACTTATACAGTTTTTGCAGTATTTCAAGCGTATTGCTGTCTTTACTTTTGTGAGTTAACCTACTCATCTCTCTGTTAGCAACTATCCTTTGTCTTGGAGTAAGAGTTAAAGCATTTGAAGGACAGACAGGCTCACAAAAACCACACTCTATACACTTATCAACCAAAGGATTTGTAGGATATAGTGGTTTTAGATTTTTAAGATATATATCTTTATCATTATTTATCAAAACACCCGGATTTAAAAGATTTTTAGAATCAAATATATCTTTTATTTTTTTCATAATATCGTATGCTTTTCTACCCCATTCAAGCTCAACAAAAGGAGCCATATTTCTCCCTGTTCCATGTTCTGCTTTCAAACTTCCTTTATAATCAACCGCTACCATGTCTGTAACTTCTTGCATAAAATTTTTATATCTTAAAACCTCTTGTGGCATAGAAAAATCCTGCGTAAAAACAAAGTGCAAGTTGCTATCAAGTGCATGTCCAAAAATGATGGCTTCGTCATAATCATACTTTTTAAACAATGCTTGAAGCTTTAAAGTGGCAACATCAAGTTTTTCCATAGGAAAGGCAATATCTTCTATGACAGCAGTGGTGCCTTGTTTTCTCATAGCTCCGATTTCAGGAAATAACCCTTTTCTTATATTCCAGTATTTCTGGTAGATTTTTATATCATCACTAAAAATTATAGGTTTGATTGTTGGCAAGCCTTTTAAAATATTGATAATTTTATTCATTTGCAGTTGTAAGTCTGATTTTTGAGTCGCTCTTGTCTCTACCAACAAAGCAGCCACTTTTTCATCCAAGCTTTTTAAAAATTCCAAACCCTGTTTGTTTTGGACGCTTCTTAAGGATGCTCTGTCCATAAGTTCAGCCGCAGGAACTTCACTTCGAGGAATTTTTTTGAGTCTTTGTACGGCATTTGCAGCAGTTTTTATATCTTTAAAGAGCATTAAAGAGCTAGCCTTAAAAGGAAGATCTTCGACTGTATTATAAGTAACTTCTTCAATAAATCCGAGAGTTCCTTCACTCCCTACCATCAGATGCAAAAGTATATCAACAGGATCATCAAAATCAATCAATGCATTTATACTGTATCCACAAGTATTTTTTATTTTATATTTTCTTTTGATAAGTTTAACTAGTTTTTTATCTCTTAAAATCTCATCTCTTAAGTGAAGCAATTTTTCACAAAATTCATAATGAGTATTTAAAAATTTATTTCTACTTACTTCATCAGATGTATCCAATCTTGTCCCGTCTTGCAGTATAATTTTCATATTTTTAAGCGTTTTGTATGAATTTTGATCTACTCCACAACACATACCACTTGCATTATTGGCCACTATTCCTCCAATCATGCATGATTTTATGGATGCAGGATCAGGTCCTATCTTTTTACAAAATTTACTTAAAGCTATATTTGCACTATCTCCTGTAACAGAAGGTGAAAGCGTAATAGTTGTAGCCTTCTCACCAACTCTTATATCTTTCCAATCTCTTGAGGTTACAATTAAAACACTATCGCTTATAGCTTGTCCGGAAAGTGAAGTACCGGCGGCTCTAAAAACAATAGGAATATTTAATACATCTGATATCTTTAATATCTCTTGAACTTCATCTGATTTTTTTACAAATATAACAATTTTAGGAATCATCCTGTAAAATGATGCATCACTTCCATAAGTCAAAGTATGCAAAGCATCCGTAAATACTCTTTTTTTCGGTAAGATACTTGTAATGACTTCGTAAAACTCACGATATTTCTCACTTAGATATATCATCTTTAATTCTCCATTTAAACGATAAACTCTTTTCAAACTTCTTGTATTATTGTACCATTTGTTAAATTCTATCTAAAGTTTAGTATTTTTACAGTAAAATACTCTATGCAAAATATAAAAAATAATTTTAAGCTTTATGATAACTTAAAATCATAAAATCACTTTAGGAAAATGTAATGCTTTTTAATATAAAAGATTTTAAAAGGTTAAATGATGATTGATAAAAAAATGCTTGAAAGCTTGGATACAAAAGAAAAAGAATTCTTTAAACAAACTTTAGAAGGACTAATAGAGCAAACTTATGCGGTGGAAAAAGAGTACAAAGAGTTAAGTAATTCATATAATAATCTTCAAAATTTCTTAAAACAAATAGTAGAATCTTTGCCAAATGCAATATGGGTTATAGAAGATAGCGGTGATATTTTTTTACAAAATTCAGAGGCAAAAAAAAGTAAAGGACTTATAAATCATCTTGATATTAATAAAAAAAATTATGAAATAGAGTATAATAATATTTATTATCTTATCAAGATAAATAGTGCCTATGGTAAAAAAATTATTAGTGCTACTGATATAACACAGGAAAAAAGAAGTGAAAGATTAGCTTCAATGGGGCAAATAGCTGCCCACCTCTCACATGAGATAAGAAATCCGATTGGCTCAGTATCTCTTATCGCATCAACTCTTTATAAAAAAGTAGAAGAAAAGAATAAGCCTTTGGTTTCTGAGATTAGAAAAGCTATTTGGAGGGTTGAGCGAATTATAAAAGCAACCTTGCTTTTTACCAAGGGAGTAAGTATAAATAAAAGTAAATTTTTTATTGATTCTTTGGTTGACGATTTAAATTTGGCAATATCATACTATAGTTATTCAAAAAATATAAAAATTGATTTTGATTTTCCCAAAATTGTGATTGAAGCTGACTTTGATCTTTTATCTATAGTTTTACAAAACTTTATTTTCAATGCTATTGATGCTATTGAGGATGATAAGAGTGAAAATGGCTTTATAACATTAAGTTTTAAACAAGAAAGCACAAAAAATATCTTTGAGATATTGGACTCAGCACCACAAATAGAAAATAAAAATATACTTTATGAGCCGTTTAAAACAACAAAAACTAAAGGTCATGGCTTAGGCTTAGCCCTTTCTTTAGAAATTATAAAAGCACATAATGCAGATATTGTGCTTTTAGATAATAAAAAAGGGTTCAATATTATTTTCTGACCTTACGCACCATAATGAGAAAAGTTTTCTATAATTGCAGGGACTAAAAGTCCCTGCAATCCACTAAAGCTTGCGAAAAGTAAGACTTTTCGAGAAAAAAGTGTATAAAATCAGTTATGATCTAAGCGACCTCTTCAATTTCAGTAATTTTTGATAATTCATTTATAATAGATTCATTAACCCTATCACTTAGATTTAGTACTACATCTTGTCTTTTTGAACTAATGACAAGTCTTAACTCTCTGTTTCCTTGATTGTTTCTTATTATGCTATAAAGTCTATCTAATATATCAAGCTCATGGGAAAGTTTTATTTTTATAAAGATAGGCTCTTTTGGTTTTTCTACTATTTTTGTATGTATATTCTCTTTTTTTGACTCTTCCAAACTCATAAGTTTCAAAACTCTTATTCTTGTAAATCTTTCATCTTTATTTACTTGAACTTTAAAAGCCATAGGATCATTTAAGTCCATATCTTCAATCTTATTTAACATTTTTTCAAATACGGTAATCTCTATATTACCATGAAAATCCATAATATTTAAAATGCCGAATTTATTACCTTTTTTACTTATCTTAACAGTAACATCTTCAACTTTTCCTATAAAAAGAGCTTTAGAACCGTCGGCGATAGTATCAATCTCACTTGAGAGTACATGAGGGATTTTGCTTATCTCTTCTCTGTAACTATCAAGTGGATGACCGGATATATAAAAGCCCATAGTCTCTTTTTCAAGATCCAATATATCTCTTGGATTAAACTCTGTAAGATTTTCTATCTCCAATCTTGCAGTTACCATCTCTTTACTGTCTCCAAAAAGAGAATTTTCTGCCATTTTTTTAGCTCTTGCGCATTCAGCTCCGGCATTTACAATATTTTCGATATTATCAAGCAATGCTCTTCTTGAGTATTGAAAGCTGTCAAAGCTTCCTGATTTTATAAGAGATTCTAAAACTTTTTTATTAACTTTACCGGTATCTACTCTTGAGATAAAATCATTCAAGCTTTCAAATTGTTTCTCTTCTCTTGCTTCAATAATACTTTTTATGGCAGTCTTACCAACGCCTTTTATAGCACCAAGTCCAAAAAGCACAACCTCTTCACCATCCTCTTTTATAGCTGAAAATTCTACAAAACTCTTTTTTACATCAGGAGGGGAAAGTTTTATGCCAAGTCTCTTAACTTCATCTACATATTTAACTATCTTATCAGTATTATCTTGTTCACTTGTTAAAAGTGCCGCCATAAACTCTTGTGGAAAATAAGCCTTTAAATAACTCGTCTGAAATGTTATCATAGCATAAGCAGCTGAGTGGGACTTGTTAAATCCGTATCCTGCAAATTTAACAATCAAATCAAAAAGTTCTTCCGATTTTTTTCTGTCAAATCCCTTTTTAACCGCGCCATTTGCAAATTCATCTTTTAGTCTATCCATTTCAGATTTTATCTTTTTACCCATCGCCCGTCTTACCACATCCGCCCCGCCAAGAGAAAATCCGCCAATAGTTTGAACTATTTGCATAACTTGCTCTTGGTAAACTATGACACCATAAGTCGGCTTAAGTATCGGTTCAAGTTCAGGAAATTCATAAAGTATAGGAGCTCTCCCATGCTTTCTTTCAACAAAATCATCAAGCATCCCACTCTCCATAGGACCTGGTCTGTAAAGAGCTAAAACAGCTATAATGTCTTCAAAAGTAGTAGGCTGGAGTCGCTCGTTCAACTGCTTCATTCCACTTGATTCTATCTGAAAAAGACCCAAAGTGTTACCGCTTTGTATAAGTTTATAAACCTCTTCATCATTCATGTCTATTGTAGAAAAATTTATATCCTTGTTATATCTTTTTTTTATGAGTTTTAGTGCATTATCAATAACAGTTAAAGTTTTAAGTCCCAAAAAGTCAAATTTTATCAAATCCACATCTTCAAGATATTTCAATGAATATTGAGTTATCAAAGTTTCTTCACCTGATGGTTTATATAAAGGAGTTTTGTTCCACAACTCTTCATTGCTAAGGACTACACCAGCTGCATGCATACCTGCATTTCTATTTAACCCTTCCAAAGAAAGTGCAAACTTCCAAACTCTTGCTGCTGATGAATCATTTTCCACAAGTTCTTTTAGTTTCGGCTCCTTTTTGTAAGCTTTTTCCAGTGTTATACCAAGCTCATCAGGAATCAATTTAGCCATTTTATCAGCTTCGCTGTAAGGCATTCCTAGAACTCTTGCTGTATCTCTTATAACTCCTTTTGCTAAAAGTTTACCAAATGTTATAACTTGAGCTACATTATACCTGCCATACTTTTCAACAACATAGTTTATGATCTCCCCTCGCCTTGCCTGACAAAAATCAACATCAATATCAGGCATACTTACTCTTTCAGGATTTAAAAATCTCTCAAAAAGCAGATTGTATTTCATAGGATCTATATCAGTTATAAAAAGAGAAAAAGCTACCAAGCTTCCAGCTGCCGAACCTCGCCCAGGACCCACAGGAACTCCTCTTTTTTTTGCTTCTCTTATAAAATCCCAAACTATAAGCATATATCCTGGAAATTTCATAGAATTTATGATATCAATCTCAACTTTGAGTCTATCTTTGTATCTTTGGTGCTCTTTTTTTGGCACATATTTAAATCTCTCTTGCAATCCTTGCCAGCACTTATATGTAAAATATTCATCATCACTATGAAAGTCGAGACCCTCTGCTTTTGCATACTCTTGTGTAAATTTAAATTTAGGGGGAGTAGGATTACCCAAATGAAGCTTTAAATTACATTTTTCTACTATTTCAGCAGTGTTTTCTATGGCTTCAGGTATATCACTAAATAGTTTGCTCATCTCTTCGGGAGATTTAAGATAAAACTCATGAACTGAATGCCTAAGCCTTTTAGGATCATCAAACTCTTTATTCATAGCAATACACATAAAAGCCTCATGTGCATCAGCCTCTTCTTGCCTTAAATAGTGAGTATCGTTTGTAGCTATTATCTTGATACCGCTCTCAAGTGAAAGTTTTATAACTTGCTCATCTATATATAATTGATCATTTATACCATGTCTCATCAATTCAAGATAAAAATCATCGCCAAATATCTCTTTATATTCAAGTGCCACTTCTTTTGCTTTTTCGTAACCCTTTGCACCAAATTTCTTATTTTTTTCACTATTTGTATTTAATTGCCAATTTACCTCACCCTGAAGACATGCAGATGAACAAATAAGCCCCTCACTATGCTCTTTAAGTAATTTTTTATTGATACGAGGATAATAATAAAATCCATTGATATAACTTTGAGAACTTAGATACATAAGGTTTTTATAACCAATTTCATTTTTAGCAAACAAACAAAGATGAAACCTTTGCCTTGTACTTTTATCGGATATATCTTCACTGTTATGAATATATGCTTCCATTCCAATTATAGGTTTTATGCCTTCGGCATTCATAGTTTTATAAAAATCAAGTGCACCAAACATGTTGCCGTGATCAGTTATGGCAACACTTTTAACACCTTGTTTTTTCAATGTTTTAGCCAAAAGCTTTATTTTATTTGCACCATCAAGAAGTGAGTATTCTGTATGTAGATGAAGATGAGTGAATTGAACCTGGCTCATAGTTTCCCCTGTAATATTTTACAATATTATACAAAAATGATATAAAAAAGCCGATTAAGTAAGCATTTTAACTTCTATATTTTCTTCATCAAAATCTTCATAGTCTACTTTTGAATTTTTTAATGATTTTGTAGTTTTAGCCCCTAATTTTTTTAAATTTTCCACTCGTTTTAAAACATTACCACTACCTTTAGCAAGTTGTGTATTTGCTGTTTCAAAGCTGTTTTGCAAAGTTTGGATTTGATTTCCTATCTTTCCAAAACTATCACTAAATCCAACCATTTTATCATAAAGTTTACCTGCTTCATCAAATAGCTTTATTGCCAAAGAGGTTGACTGTTCGCTTTGCCAATAAAGATATATAGTTCTAAGTGAAATTGTAAGAGTTGATGGCGTAACGATGGCTATATGTTTTCTAAGAGCATATTCGTACAATCCAGGATCATTTTGAACAGCCGTTGCAAATGCACCCTCAATCGGAACAAACATAAAGATATATTGTAAAGTTCCTATTTTATAATGAGCATAATCCTTTGAATTGAGTGTATCTATATGATTTTTAAAAGCTATTGAAATATTTTTTGCATAAAATATTTTTTTCTCATCGCTTTCAGCTTTTATGTAATTATCATAATCATTTAAAGAAACTTTAGAATCTATTATAATACTCCTGTTTTGCGGCAATTTAATAATCACATCAGGTCTTTTTAATTCCTTTTTTTCATCCCTGTAACTCTCTTGCTTATCATAATGAACGCCCTTTAAAAGACCTGAATATTCAAGCACACTATCAAGTATCATTTCACCCCAGCTGCCTTGGGCTTGTTTTTTCCCTTTTAATGCTTGAGTTAAATTTTGTGCTTCATTTGATATATTTATACCAGCTTTAGTAACCATTTCAATCTCTTTTGAAAGTTCTGCAAATTTTTTGGTACTATTTTCTTGAGAATCCCTAATTTGTTTTTGAAACGAATCCATATTATTTTTAAACGGTTTTAAAATATTATCAAGCGACTTCATAGATGTTTCATCAAATTTTTTAATTTTACTATCTATTGTTTGTTGCATAATTTCATTTAGTTTTAATTCTAACTTTTTACTTTGGTTATCAAAATCATCTTGAAGTTTTTTATTATTTTCTCTCAAAGAAAGTAAATTTGCCTCAAACTTTGATTTTTCCTGTATAAGTATATTTTTTTCTTTTGTTAGCTTATCATTAATAACTTTTATTTCATGCATTTCATTTTTTAAATAACTTAATTGTTCGCTTAATTGCTTATTTTTATTATCTGTTTTTTCAACTATTATTTTAAAATCTGATATTTTATCTTTTAAAATATCTATATTATTATTTAATTCATGATTTTCAACTTTTAGTTTTTGCAGAATACTTTCTTTTTCATTTATACTCAACAGGTAGCTTTGTTTATCTTTTTCATTTTCAGCAATTATAACTTCTTTTTGAGATAATTTATCTTTTAAGCTGTTTAGGGTATCATTTAATAAGTTTTTTTCATGTTTTAAATTTTCAATATTATCATTTAAGAATGGTATTTGAGCTGCTAACTCTTTTTTTTCATTTAATTCTTTTTCAACTTCATTTAATTTATCACCCAAGTGTATTTTAAAAATATTTCGTATCCAAAAACCAAGAGCAACAAAGCAAATGATAACTATAAAGATTATTGCTATAACTTCATAGTCAATATTTATACTATTCATCCTAAAATCTCCTTTTCAAAGATATAAATCTTTGAAAATTCCTCTTTGAAGCTTTGTATGTCGGCAAGATGAAATATTCAAGATTCTTATTCTATATTTTGGCTAAAATTAGTGAATATTTATCAACAAAAATCAACTAATAATCCCTCTTTTAACTGATTGTACGCATCATCTCCTTGAAGTATTTTTACAATCTCCAAAGCAAAACAAATAGCAGTACCGGGACCTCTTGAAGTTATAATATTACCATCTTTTACAACTTTTTGAGTATCGATATACCCTTCAACTCCCGTATGACTTTCAAAACCGGGATAGTTTGTATGTTTTTTCCCCTCAAGGACACCTGCTTCTTTTAATGCCCAAGGTGCTGCACAAATAGCACCAATTGGTTTATTTTTATCTGAGAGTTCTTTAATGATACTTTTTACTTTCTTACTTTTAGCCAAGTATTCAGCTCCGGGTAAACCTCCCGGTAAAACTATCATATCAAGCTTTTTTACATCAACTTCATCAAGCACAGTATGAGCTATAAATTTCATACCGGTATTTGCACCCTCAACTTCTCTTTTTTCAAGTCCTGCAACAATAACATCAACCCCGCCTCTGCTTAAAACATCGATAATGCTCATAGCCTCAATCTCTTCAAATCCATTTGCCAACGGAACTAATACCTTTGCCATGGTCTCTCCTTTTAGTGATTTTATGCTTTTGCTTATTTTTTGTCCTCAACTCTACTTAGATACTCTCCCTTTGCAGTATCTACTCTTATGGTATCACCCTCAAGTATATGATATGGTATTTGTACTACCGCACCGCTTTCAAGAGTAGCCGGCTTCTTACCGCCTTGTGAATCACCTTTGAAATTTGGTGGAGTTTGTACTATCTTAAGCTCAACCACTGAAGCTACTTCAACACCGATGGCACTTCCATTGTAAAAAAGTATATCTACATTCATTCCATCAATCAACCATTGATTTGCATCGCCTACTTGATCTTCACTTAATGCAATCTGCTCATAAGTAGTCGTATCCATAAAATGCAACATTTCTCCATCATTATAAAGATATTGCATTGTCTTATCTTCAAGGTCAGGTGATTTACATTTATCCCCGGCATGAAATGTTTTATCAATTACTTTGCCATTAACAAAAGATTTCATTTTTACTCTTACAAATGCCGCCCCTTTTCCAGGCTTTACATGTTGATAATCTACTATTTTATATGGTACATTGTTTAATTCTATTTTCAAACCTTTTCTTAAATCACCCATTGAATATGTTGCCATTTTTTCTCCTAAATTGCTTTTGTATTATCCATTAAAATCGGAACAAATATTAACGATACTATAACTGCGGCAATAGTACCAAATATAAGAGCAACCCCTAAGCCACCAAATATTGGATCACCTGCAAGTAAAATACTCGCCAATATTATCGCTGCTGCTGTTAACATGATAGGCTTTGCTCTTGTTGCCGCAGCAACTGCTATAGCTTCTCTTTTTTCGATACCTTTTTTCATCAATGATTTTGCAAAATCTATCAGTAAAAGTGAATTTCTCGAACTTATACCCATAAGAGCAATAAATCCTATCAATGAAGTTGCCGTGAGATAAAATGTATCTCTGGTAAAAAGATTCATTACCCAGTGGCCAAAAATTACACCTATGATAGATAAAAAACTACCAAATAAAATTATACCACTTATTCTAAAACTTTCATAGTAAACAACCAATAATAAAAATATCAAAACAAGTGCAGCTATAAATGCAAGTCCTAAATCTCTAAAAGTATCAAGCGTAACTTTCATTTCTCCATTCCAAACCAAATCAAATTTTTCACCTGTTTTTTTATTTGTCAAATGCAAATCAAACATATGTGTAAAATTAGCAATACTCTCCTTTTTAATATAATAATCTTTAGAAAATTCTTTGATTATTTTATCTCTTGCATCAATCAAAGGATAAACTTGTGAAACTTCGTCAGTCTCAGCAGTAATATTTGTCATCCTTCTTAAATCTTTTTGCATTATACTAGGTTTACTTTTTACCTCTTTTATAGAAACTACTTCACTAAGAGGTATCATCATGCCTCTTTTATTCATAAGTTTCAATGAACTCAGCTTTGCAAGCAATTCATTTTTACTAAATTTTTTAAGTTTCTTTGTCTTTCCGCTTAAAACTTCAAAAAGAGGGATCTGGTCAGGTGTGTCAGGGCTATTTTTAACTGTAACTTCTACA
This sequence comes from Campylobacteraceae bacterium, assembly GCA_015488975.1. Lineage (GTDB taxonomy): Bacteria > Campylobacterota > Campylobacteria > Campylobacterales > JALSKU01 > JALSKU01. The sequence continues at coordinate 35,438 of WFMT01000186.1, forward strand.
CCTTGAAAAGCAAGATAGAGTATTTTATTTATCTGCTCTATTGACAAACCGGATCTTAAAACTTTATTTTTATTTATGATTATACTAAATCTGTTATAAATATCATCTTCCATGATATCAACATCGACCAATCCTTTTGTGCTTTTCAATACTTTGGCTATTCTTTTTGCCATTTTTCTATCATCATGTATATTATGATTGTAAAGCTCAACAACTATGGAGGCAAGAGTAGGGGGACCAGCTGGCATCTGAATCATTTTGATATGAGTACCCGGTATGAGGTTTTGACATTTTTTTTGTATAACCGGCCTTAATCTATGAACCATGTCATAAGATTTTTCCTCTCTTTTATGTTTATCAGTTAGGTTAATAACCATCTCTGCAACATTTTCACCTCTTTTGAAAGCTGAACCTTTCACAAGTCCGGCATAATTAAGTGGTGCACCCTGACCTAAATAAACTTCCATATTCGTAATATATTTTTCATGTCTCAAAATACCAGTTACGCATTGTGTTATACTTTTAGTCTGTTCTACTGAACTTCCAGTTGGTGTATTTACATATATAGAGTAAGTGTTTGCACTTTTTCCAGGTAGCATTTTTGCTAAAACCATTTTAGTAGGAAGCATCATAATAGTCCCTATCAATGAGGCAAAAATCAATACAAATACAATAGTTTTTTTAATCTTGCTACTAAGTATGGAATAAATTAATTTTTCAAATAATTTCATTGTTTGTCTCCATTTTCACTTTGATTTTTATCAAAATGATGGTGGTGATGATGCAACTTTGGCTTTTTAAGCAGCAATCTTGAAAGGTATGGGGTAAAAATATATGCAATAACTAAAGAAGCCACTAAAGCAACAGGTACATTTTGGGGTATCGGCTTCATAAACTGTCCCATCATTTGACCAACAAAAGCCATTGGAATCATTGTTAAAATGATAGCAAATGTTGCAATATTTGTAGGAGGACCTATCTCATCTGTAGCTTCAATTAAAATTTCATCCAAATCTTTATCGACTGAGTCATGTGAGTGCAAATGTCTATGAATATTTTCTATAACTATAATAGCTGCATCTACCAATAAGCCTAGACTTAACAAAAAGGCAAATAGAGTTATTCTGTTAATTGTCTGACCTGTTAGGTAAGCAATAAACAAGGTAATAGCAAAAATAGCCGGAACCGTAAAAGTAACAATTATCGACTCTCTCCATCCAAGTACAAATATAAGAAGAACTGCTATAATCACGATAGAAATCAAAA
>WFMT01000187.1 GCA_015488975.1 Campylobacteraceae bacterium
GGAAAAAGCTATGACCAATTTTGATATAGAAGGGCTTTGAAGTGAGTGTACAAAGCAGCATTAAAGGTAAAACCCTGGTTATTAGTGGCGGCACCAGAGGAATAGGAAAAGCTATTGTTTATGAATTTGCTGATGCAGGAGCAAATATAGCTTTTACATATCATACAAACATAGAAGAAGCAAAAAAAATAGCTCAGGATTTAGAATCAAAATATGATGTAAAAGTTAGATATTACCAATTAAATATTCTTGAACCAGAAATGTATAGAGATGTTTTTAAAGAAATTGATAAGGATTTTGATGAAATAAATTTTTTTATTTCAAATGCTATTATTTCAGGTCGTTCAGTAGTTGGCGGATATGGCAAATTTATGAGATTAAAGCCAAAAGGGCTTAACAATATCTACACTGCCACTGTTGTAGCTTTTGTTATAGGATCTCAAGAAGCAGCAAAAAGAATGCAAAAAAATGGTAAAGGCAGTATCATATCCATAAGTAGTACCGGCAACCTTGTTTATATACAAAACTATTCAGGACATGGCACAAATAAAGCGGCTGTTGAAGCTATGGTTAGATATGGTGCGGCCGAACTTGGAGAAATGGGCATAAGAGTAAATGCTGTCAGCGGCGGTCCAATAGATACAGATGCGTTAAAAGCGTTTACAAACTATGAAGAAGTGAAAACCAAAACAGCTGAATTATCTCCTTTAAACAGAATGGGTAAACCAGAAGATTTAGCAGGAGCTTGCCTTTTTTTATGTAGCGAAAAGGCTGATTGGATTACAGGACAAACGCTCATCATTGATGGCGGAACAACCTTTAAATAAAAAGAAGTATAATTTTGTTCAATTTACCAAATATTTTAGCTTTTACGAGGATTTTATTGGCTCCTTTGATGTTTTTTTTCTTAGTAGATAGAAATATCCCACTTTTTCACAATGTAAATGTTAGCTGGCTTGATTATTTTTCCGCACTTCTTTTTGTGATAGCCAGTATTACTGATTTTTTTGATGGGTATATAGCTAGAAGCTGGAACCAAGTCACTAAATTAGGAGCTATTTTAGATCCATTGGCTGACAAAATGCTTACTCTGTCAGCATTTTTGGGACTTATGTATTTAGGTAGAGCATCTGCATGGGCTATTATGATTATATTGGTTAGAGAATTTTTCATAACGGGCTTAAGAGTCTTGATGGCAAGTGAAAACAAAAGCATAAAAGCTTCTTTTGTAGGAAAAATAAAAACAGTATCGCAAATGATTGCTATTGGATTTTTACTTATGAATTGGCCTTATGCTACATTTTTACTTTGGCTTGCCGTGTTTACAACCTTATATTCAGGAGTAGAATATGTTTATGAATATATCAAAAATAATTAAATCAAAGGTATAACTTGGGTATTATCATCTCTATATTAGTTTTATCTTTTTTAATTTTTTTTCATGAATTAGGTCATTTTAGTATGGCTAAACTTTTTGGAGTAAAAGTTGAAGTCTTTAGTATTGGATTTGGAAAAAAAATATTTAAAAAAATGTACAAAGGAACACAATACTGCATAAGTGCCATACCGCTTGGCGGATATGTTCAAATGAAAGGTCAAGATGACTCCGATCCGACAAAAGTTAACTTTGACACAGACAGTTATGGAGCTAAATCACCTTGGAAAAGAATAATGATACTATTAGCAGGTCCAGGTGCTAATTTTTTACTTGCTTTTATTTTATATATTTTTATGGCAAATATTGGTGTTGCCAAGCTTGCACCAATAATAGGTAAAGTTTTTCCAAATTCAGCTGCCAAACAGGCAAATCTTCAGAAAAATGATAAAATTATTCAAATCAATAACAAAAAAATACAGACTTGGGATGAGCTAAGGGATATCATTGAAAACTCAGGCAAAAGTCTTATACTTACAATAAAACGAAATAATCGTTTAATAAAAAAAGTTATAATTCCGAAAATCAAAGAGACAAAAAGTATTTTTGGGGAGAATGTAAAAAGAAAAATTATCGGCATTTTGCCAAATGGAAAAATAATAAAAGTAAAATACTCATTTTTTGATTCATTTAGATTTGCTTATGAGCAAACTATTAAAGCTTCTAAATTTATCATTCTTGGCATAGAAAAAATGATAGAAGGAGTTGTTCCAACAAAAGATATCGGCGGTGTTATATCTATAGTAAAAATAACTTCTCAAGCTGCGGCAAATGGCTTGATCACACTTTTGGGATTGACTGCACTTATATCTGTCAATTTGGGCATCTTAAATCTTTTTCCTATTCCCGCACTTGATGGTGGACATATTATGTTTAATCTTTATGAAATAGTTTTTAAAAAAGCTCCAAGTGAGAAAGCTTTAAACAGATTGACATATATAGGATGGGCTATTTTACTTTCATTGATGATATTTTCAACATATAATGACCTTATTAGAGTATTTAGCTAAGGAGAAAAAATGAAAAGATACGAAGAAAATTTTGATAAAATTTTGCAAAGAATTGAAAAAGCAAGAATAGAAGTAAATGAGTATAATATTGTAAACATAATTGCTGTTAGTAAATATAGCAGTGCCTATGACATAAAAGATTTATACAATATCGGACAAAGAGCATTCGGCGAAAATAAAGTTCAAGATTTAAAACTAAAAGCGCTTGATTTGGAAGATTTACCAATACAGTGGCATTTTATAGGGCGATTACAAAAAAATAAAATAAATGCACTTTTAGATCTCTCCCCTACCCTTATTCAGTCATGCGATAGCCTTGAGCTTGCAAAAGAAATAAATAAAAGAGCAAAAATAAAAAATATATCGATAGATATTTTATTGCAAGTCAATAGTGCAAAAGAAGAAAACAAAGCAGGTGTATATCCAGAATATGCCATTGAAACATATTTAAATATTCAAGAAAACTGCTCTTTTGTAAACCTTAAAGGAATTATGAGTATCGGAGCACATACGGATGATAAAAAAGAGATACAAAAAAGTTTTGAAAAAACTTATTATATATTTGAAAAATTAAAACAAAATGGTGCAAAGTACTGTTCTATGGGTATGAGCAGTGATTTTGAAATAGCTGTAAAATGTGGCTCAAATATGCTGAGATTGGGTAGTGTAATATTTAAATAACTGACCTTACCACTAAACACATATCTGAGCAAAAAGAGAAAGTATCATATACGAGGCAGATTTTTGAAAGCTTAGCTTTTGCTAAGGTGAAAAAATCTAACGAAGTAAGATGATACTTTATCTTTTTGCCCGAAGGGTGGTATAATTTGCTCATAATTGCGTCGTTAGTAAGATTTGAAGCTACTAATAGTTCCTGCATCTTAGCACTTGAGAGCAACTTATATCACTCAGATATATGTTTAGTGCGTAAGGTCAGTTACAATACTACGCTCTCTTGTGATTAAACTTTTTTACTTAATTCTTCTATATGAGCACTATCTCCTAAAACGACCAAAATATCATCTTTTTCTAAAATATCATCATTCTCAAATGATGTATGCCATACTTTGTCATGTTTGTATGCTATAGGTTTTAC
>WFMT01000188.1 GCA_015488975.1 Campylobacteraceae bacterium
TATCACAGGAGGAGTTGAAGGGTTTGTATGATAATGAGCAAGTACTGTTAAAATATTGCGATGCATTTGGTGTAGAGTCAAATCCAAATGGTTCAGTTGATTCGATTGCCGGAATATGTAATAAAGAAAAAAATATTTTTGGACTTATGCCTCATCCAGAGAGAGCTATGGAATCTATTTTAGGCTCAGACGATGGTTTTAAAATGATAGAAGGTTTTATGAAGTAAAATTAATGCAGAAATTTATTATATTATTGCTCATCTTCTTTTCTGCAGTTTACGGTACGGAAATTATTGATAATAATATAAGCCAAAACTCCAAACAAAATCTAATATATCTTTCTTATGATAAAAAACCGAGCAGGGTTTATGTAAAACAAATTTTTGAAATTAAAATAAAGGCTGTTGTTGCTACTACAAAATTTGACAAAATTTCTACAAATTTTAAAGGCGGAGTTGGGTATAAAGTTTTAAATAAAAATAATTCCTGGAAATGGTATAATGATAATATTTATTTTAATACTTATTATATTCAAGTTACCAAAGATAATTCTGTGTTTCCAAAAATTACAGTATCAATATTGTTAAAAAACGATGTTATTGCCAAAGGTATTTTAAAACCTATAACGCCAAATATCATTAAATTGCAGTATAATCCTTTATTTAGTGGTGTTATAGCAAATAATTTAAAATTAGTCAAAACAAAAACAACAAAATTTAATAATAAATCAAATATACTTGTTATGGAGATTGAGGGAAATAAAGCTAATCTAAGGGATTTTAAAGTGGCAAATACTTTAAAAGATGGAATTGATTCTTATAGTGTAAGTTTACCAAATATTAAAGTTTTTTATTTTGCCATAATACCAAATACAGAAAAAATATTTAGATTCTCTTACTTTAACTTAAAATTAAATAAATTTGAAAAATTATCAATACCTGTTGAAATCGATACAGAAGATACAAGTACACAATTAGGTCTAAATCCAAAGGAAAGTAAACTTGAAATATACAAAAATATTACACTTGTATCTATAGCTTTATTTTCATTGTTTATTTTTCTTTTTAGAAGAAAAATTGTTTATATATTAATTTTTATAGTTATTGTGGTTTATTTGTTTATCTTTTATAATCCTTTTGACAGTATTATTTTAAAAAAGAATACTAAGATAAGGATACTCCCTACTTATAACTCTACGATTTTTTATATCACTAATAGAAAGATTATTGCAGAAAAACTAAATACTGTAAAAGATTACATTAAGGTTTTATTGCCTAATGGAAAAATAGGTTGGATAAAAAAGGATAAAAATTGAAAAAAACAAAAATTGTTCAAAGAGTTATAGCATTGTATTTTTCTATTAATTTTTTTGTAACTATTTCTATTGTTGTGGTTTTAATGTTTTTATTTAGAAAGCATCATAGAAAATTTAGATTAATATGGGCAAAATTACAGTTAAAATTATTGAGGGTAAAACTTGAAATTATAGGTAAACCAGACGAAGATGCAAAAATGTTGATTTTAAATCATCAAAGTATAGCAGATATTATTATAACAGAAGCTCTATATCCGGCAGATCTTGCTTGGGTTGCAAAAAAAGAGATTGGAAAAATTCCATTTTTTGGACATATACTTGATCTTCCTGAAATGATTATTATAGACAGGGAAGATAAAAAGTCACTTGTAAAACTCATAAAAGATGCAAAAGATAGACTTTCAAAAGGTAGAGTTATTGCTATATTCCCAGAAGGTACAAGAGGAAGTGGAAAAAAACTTTTAAAATTTAAAGCCGGGGCTAAGATAGTCGCAAACAAGTTAAATTTGAAAGTACAGCCTGTTGTCATGATTGGTACAATCAATATTTTTGATTCAAAAAATTTTTTAGCTAATTTTACTAAAGCAAAGCTTATATATTTGAACTCTATTGATCCTTCAAGTAATCCATCATGGTATGAAGATGTTAGAAATAAAATGGAAAATACCCTATCGAAGGAGTTGTCATGAAAAGATTTTTAGGTGCGAAAAAGATTGCAAGAATATATATTGACAATCAAGACAAATATAACGGCAGACCGTTATGGGAAGAGATATTGAAAAAAGTAAAAGAACTTGGACTAGCAGGAGCAACTGTTTTTAAAGGGGTTGCAGGTATTGGTGCACATGCTCAAATGA
>WFMT01000189.1 GCA_015488975.1 Campylobacteraceae bacterium
AAATGAAATTATTGACAGATAAATCTATCAAAAAAATCACAAAAAATGAAGCTATTTTTGAAGATGGAAGTTCTCTTCCTTGTGATTTAGCTATCATTATACCGCCATATATCGCACCTAAAGTTATATTAGAAGCAAACTTGGGTGATGATAAAGGTTTTGTTCCTACTGACAGTGATATGAGGCATTTAGAGTATAGAGATATTTATACTGCTGGAGATATAACATCACTTGCTCAGCCAAAACTTGGGCACATTTCTATCATACAAGCCGGAGTTGCAGCAAATACATTTTTAAAAGATATAGGAGAAGTCGATGCCAAGCCACCAAAAGATTTAAGTGTATTTTGTATTATGAATATGGGTGGAGTTGAAGCAACTTTGATAAATGATAATACTCTTTTTGGCGGAAGTACAAGCATAGCATTTCGTTCTCCATTTTCAAGAATGATGAAATGGGCATTTGATAATGAGTTATATTATACAAAAGGACATATGCCACCTATTTGGGCTATGAAAATGACAAATAAAATTATTGACATGGTTTGAGATAAATCTTATGATATAATAATATAAAAGAATCTTTCAGGAGAGGCTATGGCAGTAGTATCAGATATGAATTGTTTGTTATTTGAAGAACTTCCTTTAGAGGAAGTACCTATAACTTCCAAACAGCATAATAATATTTTAAATATACAAAAAACGATTTTTAAAATGATAGCAAGAAGAGAAAATTATCACATTATTTTGGACAAGCTTTGCAAAATGGCTGAATCTCTTTTGTCAAATGCTGTGGCATCCATTATGATAAAAGACAGTAAAACGGGATTATTGAATGTTTTAAGTGCTCCTTCTCTTTCCAAAGAGGGTGTAAAAGCTTTGAATGGATTAAGACCTAGCAGAAGTACAGGCTCCTGTGGCAATGCCATATACAATAATAAACCTCATTTTATAAAAGATACTTTTCATGACGAAAGATGGAGTGATATAAGGCAAGTTGCCTATGATTTTAATATTTGCGCCTGCTGGTCTATGCCTGTAAGAGATAAAAATGGCACAGCTGTTGGAACATTTGCTCTTTCATCATTTGAGCATCGAAACCCCTCTTATTATCATAAAATTATTCTTGAAACGATATCCGAGATCATCAGTATAATCCTTGAAAATAAAACAGTAGATCAAAAGATAAATAATATGTCAAATTTTGATATTCTAACAGGAATACAAAATAAACACTCTTTGGATGAAACTCTCAGTGATGGAGAAAACGATTTTTCTTTGATACAAATGGATTTAAATAATATAAGTTATATAAATTCAGCATACGGTTTTGGATTTGGAGATAAGCTTTTAAAAAAAATAGCATATATACTTTCAACTAAATTTGATGCTTTTAAGACATTTAGAGTCAGTTCTGATGAATTTGTACTTTTGTATAAAAAAGAGAAAAATATAATTGATTATATAAAAAAATTACAAAAATATTTTTATAATAACTCCTTGAATATCAGTGGTGTTATTTTAAATGTATCTTTTAACTACGGTGCTTGTATAATGAGCAATAATTTACTTGAAAAAGCATCCTGGTCATTAAAATATTCAAAAGATATAGGTAAAAATAGATATTATATATATAATGAAAAGCAAGACAGAGTCAAACAAAAAGAGAAAAACAGATTTATAGCAATAAACCAACTATTGCATAAAGCTATAAAATCAGATCAAATTATACCATTTTTTCAAGGAATTAGAGATAATAAAACAGGAAATATTAATAAATATGAAGCTTTGGTCAGAATAGAAACAGATGATCGTATCTTATCTCCGATAGAGTTTTTAGATGTTGCTACTCTTTCAGGATTGTTGCCGGAAATTACCAAGATAATGATAGATAAAAGTTTTAAAATTATGCAAAATAAAGATTATGAATTTTCTATAAATATAACTGAAGATGATTTAAACAGAAATTATTTAATACAGTATCTTAGGGAAAAATCAAAAGAATATAATATAACTCCAAAAAGAGTCGCATTGGAAATACTCGAAGGTATTAGTCAATTTGGAAAAAATTCTCATATTGTGCAACTTAAAGAATTAAAAGCAAATGGATATTGTCTTGCTTTGGATGATTTTGGAATAGAATATTCAAATTTTGAAAGAGTTTTAAATCTTGATATAGATGTATTAAAAATTGATGCAAAATATATAAAAAATATTGATAAAGATAAAAAGAGTTATGAAATAGCAAAATCAATCGCATATTTTGCTAAAAATGCCGGGATTACCTGTGTTGCAGAGTTTGTGCATTCCAATGAAGTCCAAAAAAAGGTTGAAGAGCTTGGTATAGGCTTCTCTCAAGGATTTTATTTTAGCCGACCAAAAAAAATAAAAAGTTAAACCCGGATTTTGCAAACTCCGGGTTAAAGTTTATATAAGATATATTTAGTCTTATTTAAGGAAGAAGATAGTATAAATCATTAAAATAAATATAAAAAGGTTTTGTTATGATTTTTAATGATGAAGAGATATATAAAGCTACGGTTCACTATCTCCCGGAAGTAAATGAATATGTAAAATCACATGGAGGCAAAATAAAACTTTTAGGAGTTAAAGACGGTACTGTTTACATTAAATTAACAGGAAGTTGTCAGGGGTGTTCTATGAGTTTAATGACTACTAAAATGGTTGTTCAAAAAAGTCTTAGAGGATATATTCATCCTGAACTTAATGTTATAAATGTTGATGGTATGCCTGAAAATAAACTTCCCGAAGAGTTTTATGCTGAAGAAGAAGAAAAAAATACAATACTTGGAAAAGTTAGTAAAATATTTAAAAGGTAATATAATGGAAGAAAATGAAGAAATAATACCAGAAGTGAATGATATTATTTTAGAGCATTTAATGAATCCTCGAAATTATGGGCAGATAGATGACTGTGGGTGCTGCGGAATAGGATATGATGATAAAAGCGGTGAATTTGTGATAGTTTATATGAATATCGAAGATGATACTATAAGTGATATCAAATTTTCTGCGCAAGCTTGCCAGGATACTATTGTAGCTGGTTCTATGTTTACTGAAATGGTAATAGGTGATAAGTTGGCAAATGGTGCCAAATCAGCCTTATTCGTAAGAGATAAGATAAAAGAAGCACCATTAAAACAAAGAGCTTGCACATCACTTGTGATAACTGCTTTTGAAGCATGTATAAAAAACTATGAAAACAGAGCTTTGGGTATAGATGAAGAGTTGCATAAAATAAAAATACAAGAGAGTTGTGAAATAAAAGAGGAGAAACAGCATGGATAAAATTTACAAAAATAAACATGAGCTTTGGCTAAAAGTTTTGTTTTCATCTTTTGCAGTTAAGAATACGAGTATCAAAGATAAATTGTATGATTTTTCACAAATATTGTTTAGACACTTAAAATGGATTTCATCTCGAAATAAAATTTTAAATATTGAATATAATTATGATAAAAGCAATATAGATATCCAAAAAAAGAGTAATTTTGAATTTTTTAACTTTCTAATTGATGAAATAACAAAAACTTCATCTTTATACCAAAAAGAAGAACTTTTTGACAGGATTAAACATGATGAAAATTATATAGTATTTTATTTGCAAAATCTTTTAAAAGATACCAATAACGATCAACCGATAGAGGCATTTAATAAAAAAAGAATTTACGAAAATAAAGTATTATCAAAATCATCAACAGATGCATTGACACTGTTTTTATTTGAAGAGACTTATAAAGAGTATGAACTTATCATGGTTTACTCATATATGCAAAATTATACCAAAAGTATCAATGAATATGCAATATATCAAGATTTGGTTGATGAGTCGCTTTTTCATTTAAAATCATTTGGAAATATGCTTGCAAAAATGGGAATTTTATCTATCCCACGAGTCATCACAGAAAGTATTTATAAAGTTACCAATATAAATAAATTTATAAATGATGGCATTAAAGAAGAAGAAGCTGCGAAAGAGGAGTGTATGAAACTGGCTTCAATGGTTGATGATATTGAACTTAGTAAGTTTTTTGAATTTATAAATTTTCAAGAAAATTATCATATAGAATTAATGAAAAAGCTATTGTAGCCTTTTATGCATAAATATCTAAAAAACCTGTATTATCTGTAAGCTTCGTATTATTTGTTTGTGCCTTCAGCTCACTAGAATTTATATTTTGAGTATTTTGTTCTTTTGAGATGGAGACATTTTCTTGATTGTTATTGCTTTGTTTTGTTGTGTATTCTGGCATGCCCATTTGAATTTGGTTTGGATATGGTGATCTGAATATATAATTTGTAACTTCCATGTCAATCTCCTTTTTTAAGTAATTATAGCATAAATCAAATTTATATAAAAATCACAGCTTTGCATTAAATCTAAATATCTGTATAAAAATAAGCCAATTTTGGGTATAATAAGAGAATATTTTTAAGGATTTATATGAAGATTAACGACTTTGAAAAAAAGATAGAAAAATCAAAAGAAATTTTAGATAAATTGATGGATCCTGAAATTTCTTTGGATAACAGTATGAAGTTATATAAAGAGGGTATCAAGGAGCTAAAAGAGGCAAATAAAATGCTTGAACTTGCAAAATTAGAGTTTGAGGAACTTTCTGGTGATGCCAAGGCACAAGAGTGAATGTAGCTGCACTTCAACTCTCAACTCTTCCTATGAGTAAGGCTAAGCTGGATTATTATCTTAATATTTGCAAAAAAAGAGATGTTTCATTGGTATTATTAGGTGAGTATAATTTAAATAGCTTTTTTAAAGAGTTGGAGTCTATGCCAAAACTTATGATTAAAAAGCAATCAACCCATAAGATAAATATATTAAAAGAGTTGGCAAAAGAGTATAACTTGATTATTGTGGCACCGATTATAATTTTTAAAAAAGATAAAATGTATAAAACGATTGCAAGATTTACTCCAAAAACAACACACTTTCAAAATCAACAGTATCTTATAAACTATAAACACTGGAATGAAGAGAAGTTTTTTGATAATGAAATTTCCAATGAATACTCTCCAATGATATTTACAATAAATGGCATGAAAATAGCAGCTATGAATGGATTTGAGCTTCATTTTGATAATATTTGGTTAGAAATTTTGAAAAAAAAAGTTGATCTGGTTTTATTGCCCACTGTAAGTACCTTTGGCTCAAAACAAAGGTGGAGTGAGCTTATAAAAGCAAGAGCATTTTTAAATGGAGCTTTTATTTTAAGAGCTAATCGTATCGGAGAATATACAGATAAAGAGATATCCTGGAAATTTTACGGAGAGAGTTACCTGGTATATCCAAATGGAGAAATTCATAATATTTTAGGATCTAAAGAAGAGATGCTTATAGCTTATATTGATAAAAATATATCAAAAGATGTAAAAAGAGATTGGGGATTTGGTGCTCAAATTATAAAAAGAGAAAAATTATGATTCAATTTAATGAATATCCTTTTGAGAAATTAAATAAGCTTTTAAAAAATATTAAAGCAAATGATAGTTATGAGCCACTTAGTCTGACTATAGGCGAGCCACAGTTTCAAACGCCACTTTTTATCCAAAAAAAGCTTAAAGAGAGTGCTGTATATTTAAATAAATATGCAAAAACTTCAGGAGAAGGATTTTTAAAAGATTCTATGATAGAATTTGTAAAAAAGAGATTTGGTGTAGTGCTTCAAAAAAATGAGATTATTCCTGCTTTTGGAACGCGAGAAGTGCTTTTTAATTTTCCGCAGTTTTTTCTGTATGATAAAGAAAATCCTGTTATGGCATACACAAATCCTTTTTATCAAATATACGAAGGTGCTGCTATGGCGGCAAAAGCTAAAAGTATTTATATAAATCTGACTAAAGAAAATGGCTATAAACCTATAATAAATGAGAATGATTTGAAAAAAACAGATTTGGTGATACTTAATTTTCCAAACAATCCAACAGCCTCTACTATGAGTATTGATGATTACAAGCCATGGATAGAATTGGCACTAAAATATGATTTTACTCTTTTAAATGATGAGTGTTACAGTGAGATTTATATAAAAAAGCAGCCATCTCTCTTAGAGGCTTCTTTATCATTTGGCAATGATAAATTTAAGAATATTCTAATTCTTAATTCTATATCTAAAAGAAGTTCCTCTCCGGGACTTAGAAGCGGTTTTATAGCTGGAGATGAAGAGATATTAAATGGTTATGCAAAATACAGAACATATACAGGATGCGCGGTACCGCTTCCTTTACAACATGCTGCAGCAGTTGCATGGAGTGATGAAAAGCATGTCGAGGAAAACAGACAAAAATATAGAAAGAATTTTGAAATTGCAAAAAAGATTTTAAATATTGATATACCGGAGGCTACATTTTATATATGGCTTGAAGTTGATAATGATATTGAGTTTACAAAAAGATTATATAAAGAAAAAAATGTAAAAGTAATCCCTGGTAGTTTTCTCTCAAGAGACAATCAAGGCAAAACAAATGTAAGAATTGCTTTGGTAGAAGATGAAGAAAAAACCAAAGAAGCCCTAACAAGAGTGGCTGAAATTTTAAAGGAAAGAGTTGAATAAAATTCATTTTATAGGAATTGGAGGGATAGGTCTATCAGCACTGGCAAGATTTTTAAACCATAAGGGATATATAGTAAGCGGCTCTGATATAAAAGATACTCATATTACAAATGAATTAAGAAATGAGGGTATTAGAGTTGATGTTCCTCATAATTCGATAAACATAACAAATCAAGATTATGTAATTTATTCTGCAGCAATAAAAAAAGATAATACAGAATATAAAAGAGCAAAACAATTAGGACTTACGGTACTTTCAAGAAAAGAAGCTTTGAAGATTATACTAAAAAATAAAAAAGTATATGCGGTTGCCGGAGCTCATGGAAAAAGTACAACAAGTGCAATTTTGGCATCACTGGTTGATGGAAGTATGATAATAGGTGCAGAAAGTAATCAATTTTGCTCAAATATGCACTATTGTGATAGTCAAAATTTAGTTTTTGAAGCGGATGAGAGTGATGAGAGTTTTTTGAATTCAAATCCTTATATGGCCATTGTTACAAATTGCGAGCCTGAGCACATGGAATTTTATAATCATGATATTGAAAGGTTTTACAGTGCTTATGAAAGATTTTTAAAAATAGCAAAAGTTAGAGTTATAAATGCTGAAGATGAATTTTTAGGTTCACTTGATATTGATGCTATTAAACTTTATCCGTCGAAAGATATCAAAAATATAGGTTATATTTTGGAAAACAATAAGCCTCATACTATATTTAATCTAAAGGATTTCGGTAAGTTTAAAGTGATAGGTCTTGGAGATCATGTGGCACTTGATGCATCTTTGGTTATACTTGCTGCACTTTATGAGGGCATGAGTAAAGATGAAATTCGATTCAAAATAAAAAACTATCAAGGTATAAAAAAGAGATTTGATATTTTAATAAGTGGCGACAAAGGCGCAATTGTGGATGATTATGCTCATCATCCAACTGAAATAGAAGCTACACTAAAATCAGCAAAAAAGTATGCAAGCCTAATGGGTTATAAGAGTGTCAAGGCGATATGGCAACCGCATAAATATTCAAGAGTTTTAGATAATATAGAAAAATTCAAAACCTGTTTTCAGGAGGCAAATGAGTTAACTATATTGCCTGTTTGGAGCGCAGGAGAAACAAAAGTAGATATAGATTTTGGAGAAATATTTAAAAGTTATAAGCCTGTATTTGCAGATAGAGTAAAAAGAGAAGACGATAAGCTTAAATTGATAAAAGACAACCATTGTATCAATACCTTAAAACAAGAATTAATTATCGGTTTTGGAGCCGGAGATTTAACCTATCAATTAAGAGGAAAATAATGAGGATTGTATTACTTCTTGTAGTAATTTTACTCTTTTTGATTATATTTTCAAACAAAACAATACCTACATACTTAAAGACTATTTTTTCAATCTTGTTGGTTATGATATTTGCTTTTGGATATTTATATGAAATGAATATGGAAAACAGTGAAGCTGTGAGAATAAAAAGACTGGAATATTTTCAGCAGGGCAAAGAGTTATTATGTCGTGGAAAAATAATCGTAAATAATAAAACATTCTCATATCTTAGTGGCACAATGACGTTTTCTCCACTTTTTGGAAATATAAAAGATAAAGGACTTATTATCAGTATCAATAATTGTCGTATTAAGAAATAGATTATGCCAATGCAAGAGATTATAAATAAACTTGATTTAAGCAATTTTGTAATGGCATTTACTACTTTTTTATCAAGAAATAAGCCTATATTTATACAAGGAGATATTAAATTACATTATAAATATATACAAGAACTTTCAAAATATGAGTTTAAGCCTCCGCCTGAAATATCAAATCTTGACCAAAATATTATACATCTTAAAAAAATAGGTGTATTAAAACTTTATGAAATATATGAATTTATAAAAATCATTAATTATTTTACATATATTAAAAAAATTTTATTACAGGGCGATTTGGCAACTTGGTTGGAAAATATTAAGATTCCTCAGGATATTTTAGATTTGATAAAATACTTTGATGAAAAAGGAGAGTTAAAAAGTGATATAGATGATGAATTTTTAATGATAGAAAATGCAATTATTAAAAATAAAAAAAATTTAAAAGAGTCCTTAAGAAGAATTTTAAGTTCTCAAAAACTTGCTCCATATCTTGTCGATACCCAGATACATTATATAAATTCTGAAGAAGCTTTGCTTCTAAGGGGAGGATTTAATCATGTTTTAAGAGGTACTGTCACAGGTAGAAGTTCAGCCGGATTTTTTTATATTATTCCAGAGTCAATTAAAAAACTAAAAGAAAAAGAGGCAGGATATTTAAGCAAAAAAGAGGAAATCAAATATAAATATGAAAAAAAAATATCCTTGATCCTAAGCGGTTATATTAAATTTTTAACTTTTCTCAATAAAGAATTTGACAGATTTGATCATTATCAAGCAAGAGTTTTTTTTGCAAAACAAAAAGATTATAATTTTTTATTGCCAAATAGTAAAAAAGAGATATTGATAAAAGATTTTAAACATCCTGCCTTAAAAGAGCCTAAAGCGGTGTCAATAGAATTTAGGAAAAAATTACTTTTTATTACAGGCGTAAATGCAGGTGGAAAAACTATGCTTTTGAAATCAATATTAAGTGTAGCTTTTTTATCAAAATACTTGCTTCCTATGAATATAAATGTGTATCATTCCAAGATAGGTAGTTTTAAATACATAAAAGCTATTCTTGATGATCCTCAAAATGTAAAGAACGATATATCTACATTTGCAGGAAGAATGACTGAATTTAGTAAACTTTTTAGATTAAATGGAGCCTTAATAGGGGTTGATGAGGTGGAGCTTGGAACAGATTCTGATGAAGCTGCGGCACTGTTTAATGTAATGCTTCAAGAATTAAT
>WFMT01000190.1 GCA_015488975.1 Campylobacteraceae bacterium
GTAACTAAAGACGATCTGGATTTCAGCTATTTAGTTGTTAAAAATATCTATCTCTTTAAAACTTGATTTTGTAGGTTTTACTATGGATATATTGTAATTTACCTGATTATTTATGATGTTTTCATTAAACAATCTTTTTGCGTTATTATTAAAATATAATGTGTATATATAATCCATCCCAATTGAAGTGGAATAGTTTATCCAATCAAACAAGATATTGTTACCAAAAAGTTTATTGATTGCAAGCAAGTTGGTATCGCTCTTGCCAATAGAATTTGCTATATAAAAATTTTTTCTGTCATCATATTGTGTTAAGCTTAAAAGAAGAGGGTTATAATTGATTTGTGTTGAAAAAAGCGCATAAGGCAAAATCCCGTAAAACCTAAATTGTGATGATAAAAGACTTGTTTTTACTAAAGGAGTGTTTAAAAAGATAGAACTGTTTGTTAATCTTCTGTTATATCTTAAAATAGATCTAAAATTACTTTGAGACTGCGGTATGACTTTTTGATAAACTATCCTTTTATCGCTATTTTGGAGATAACTACTTAGCTTATAACCTATAGAGCTTTCATCTGAAAAGATAGCAATTCTGTCATTTGTAAAAGATAATAATTTGTCAATTTGCTTTTTATAATTGATGCCGCCAAAGATAAAATTTGTATTATTTCCGGAAAATTCAATTTTATTTATTGTGGGGATATAAAATATTAAAGAAGTTTTGATTTGTGCCAGGTTATTTACACCTTTTATAGTAAAAGGAGCGATAACAAAGCTATATCCACTTTCTTGTATCTTTTTTACAGATTCCTTTATCAGTGGCAGAGTTTCATTTTTGCAGTTAAAGAGTTCGAATTTAAAATTGATATTTCTATCTAAAAGGTAAGCAATAATCGAATTAGCGGTACTTATGGCATATCTACCGATAACTTGTTTGGGAATCATTAACGCTATTGATAATTCTTGCGTAGAAACTAATTGTTGAATATTTAAAGACTCTTTTAGTATTTTATAGCTTGAGGAAAGGTTTGCGTCTGTATTGTTTTTGTCATAGTAGGCTAAAAAAGAAAATACCTTCTCGTTTTGAAGAAAAGTTCTCAAGCAGGTTGTATCACAATTTTTTACACCAAGATTTATAACATAAGTACCTGGCAATGGTAAGGTTGACAAATATAGACTTTTAGCAAAGGTTACCTGACTTGAGATAAAAAATAATAACAATGCAATAAATTTCAAAAAAAACTCCGTAAATTATATGAGTCGATATTATATCTAATTTTTGTTTGATATAACTGACCTTACGCATTATAATGAGCAAAATTCGTTATAGTGACAGGAACTCAAAACCCCAACAACCCTTTGAAGCTTGTGAAAAGTAGGACTTTTCGAGAAAAAAGTGCATAAGGTTAGTTATAACAAATTTTTTACTTTTTTCATATCCAAAAAAACAAATTTTTTAGCAGACGGATTTCTTAGCAGATAACTAGGATGAAAAGTAGGTATAATTTTTATATTATTCAATTTGATAATTTCTCCTCTAATCTTTGAAATAGGAGTTTTGTCACCGGTTAGATATCTGTATGCAGTTGCACCTAATGTCACTATAATTTTAGGATTTATTATATCTATCTCTTTTAGTAGATATGGAAGACACTCATTAGATTCTTCTTGTGTTGGCGCTCTATTGTTTGGAGGTCTGCATTTTACAATATTTGATATATAAACTTTATCTCTTTGTAATTCTAAAACATTTTCTATTATTTTTACCAGTAAATCTCCGGCTCTGCCAACAAAAGGCCTTCCTGTCTCATCTTCACTGATGCCTGGGCCTTCTCCTATAAAAAATAAGGAGGAATTTATATCTCCTTCCCCAAAGACAGTACTCTTTCTTGTTTTTGACAATGTGCAAAGATGACAGTTTGAGACGGTAATTTTCAATTTTTTTATTGAATTTGGAAGAGAATCAGATATTTGCATATCTGTCTGTTTGATATTTTTTATATCATTAAAATACTCTAATCCCAATGATTGATAAGTATATAATTCTTTTAGTAATTTTAACTTTTTTAATTCTTTCATTTAGAAATTTCTTTTTAGAGATATTATCTGGCCTTGCACACTATAATGAGCAAAGCTCGTTATAGTGGCAGGAACTAAAGTTCCTGCAACCCTTTGAAGCTTATGCAAAGTAGAACTTTTTGAGAAAAAAGTGTACAAGAATGATATATTCTCTATCTTGTTAAAGATAGAGAATATATTTTTATTCTGTTACTTCTACTACTTTTGGATCACTTTCCCAGACACCATGCTTTGTACAATAACTTTGAGCAACCAAAGTCATTTTTTTACCTTGAGGCTTAATTTTAAAAGTTACTTCGGCATGACCTTTTTCACCTTGTCCGCCTAAAGTTCCTGCAACAAAATCAGCTCTGGCTAAAAGAGTTTCTTTATTATACAAAGACATATTGGCAATATAATGATCAAAATCATCAGGGTGAGTGTATTCGTTTCCTACTTTTACAGTTACTTCAAATACATCAGAACTTTTAACTGTATCAGCACAATGGATAAATGGTGAATGTCTGTCAATATAATCTTTTTTTGACTCTCTTTCAACAGTATCTATATCAACATATCTATTTATTTTTGGCATTTTATAACTCCTTTTTTTAATGTGGGTTATTATATCTTTATTATTCTTATATTATTAATATAAATAGGATATAAAATATCCTATTTATATATATTTAAAGAAAAGTAATCTCACTTACATTGTGATTCAACCCAAGTGCATCAGGTGTGATACCTAAAGCTAAACCAATCATTTGCGGCAAGTGAAGTACCGGCATGTTAACATCTCTTCCAATTTCTTTTGATATGTTATGTTGCTGAACATCAAGTCTTAAATGACAAAGAGGGCAGGGAGTTACAACAACATCAGCATCATTATCCATAGCATCAAGCATTGCATCACCTGAGAGTTTGTTTGCAGTTTTTGGAGCTTGAAGTTCAACATGAAAGCCACAGCATTTATTTTTGTGTGCATAGTTTATGCTATTACCTCCCAAAGCTGATATTAATCTCTCCATAGAATTTGGTACATAAGGATTCTCACCCCCATTATTATTTTTATGTAGAGAGCTTGGTCTGATATTGTGACATCCATAAAATGGAGCAATATTTAAATTTTTTAATGGCTTTGTAACTTTTTCTGCTATGGCATCAACTCCAATATCATCTATAATTGCATACAAGAAGTGCTTAACTTCAGAAGTACCTTTATACTCCAGTCCAACTTCAGATAATTTTTGATTTACTTTTGATTTCAATGATTCGTTATTATCAAGTTTTTCTTTTGTTATAGAAGTATTTAGCTGACAGGTATTGCATATTGTAACCATTGTTAATCCAAGCTTTTCAGCATAACATATATTTCTGGCATTTAGTGTTAGAGATAAAAATTCATCAAAATCTTGTAAATGACCGGCGCCACAACAACTTGCTTCTTCCAAGATTATAAGCTCTATATCGAGTGCTCTAGCTACAGCCATAGTTGACTTTAAGAGTTCCGGGGTGCTTTCCTTTGCAGTACATCCTGTATACAATGCATATTTTATTTTACTCATATTCTTTCCTTAAAAATCAACTGTTGAACTAATTTCAACGAGTTTTTTAATTTCATCCATATTTTTGGATTTTGGCATATTCCAAGGCATAATTATCTTGCCTTTTTTCCACATAGTGTAAGCTTCGGGTAAATGTTTTAAAACTCCTATACTTCCTTCGCTGTATCTTACCAACTCTCCTTCATCTAGTATTCCATGTTTTTTAATAGAAGATTTAAAGCCAACTGCATGTCTTGTTGCAACATTATTGATTGCTTTGTTATTTTGGAATATTTGATTGTGGAGTTTTCCTATTTTGCTTATAGGCGAGAGATCTTTAGGACAAGCCTCTGCACACTCATAACACTTCACGCAATCCCAAACTCCTGCACCAGGCTCATTTACGATATCCAGTCTTTCATTTTTTGCATTATCTCTTATGTCTGCATTAAATCTAAAAGCTTTTAGTAGAGCTGCCGGTCCAAGATACTCATCATTTACTTTAACAGAAGGGCAGGCATAAAAACAATTTCCACATTGAATACAATAATCAGACTCATCAAGTAAATCTACCTCTTCTTGTGAAATAATATTTTCATGTTTTGGATGATTGTTTATTTCTGCCACTAAAAATGGTTTTACCTGAGAGTATTTTTGCCAAAAGTTCTTTTTGTCAATCACCATATCTTTAATAGCTCTTTTTTCATCTTGAGGCTCAAGAACTAACTCATTTCCATACATGTCAATCAAATTAAAAACATTTTCCGTACAAGAAAGTACAGGTTTTTGATTTACTTTTATAGCACAGCTTCCGCAAATTCCATGTCTGCAACTTCTTCTATAGCTGAAACTGCCATCAAACTCCCACTTAATTCTATTTAAAATATCTAAAATTACCTCATCTTGTGCAACTTCCATTTCATACTTTAAATAATATGGTAAATGATCCGTTTCTTGATTAAATCTAAAGACTTTAAATATTACCTTTCTTTTTGTATGTTCTCTCATCCTAAAATCTCCTTTTTAAAAGGTGTAAAATCCTTGACAATTTGATTTATATCCCTAATTGTATCAATATTGAAATATGATTTTTTAATTTTCATTGTTCCCACTCCCTAATAAGTTCGTTCTTGTGGCTCAAAAATACCAAGTTGCACATCTTTGTATTCCATATTTATCTCACCATTTTCATTCATGGTGGCATAAGTATGTTTCAAAAAGTTTTTATCATCTCTTTTTGGATAATCATCTCTAAAATGAGCACCACGACTCTCTTTTCTTGCTATTGCACCTTCGATTATAAAAAGTGAATAATCAAGCATGTGACCAAGTTCAAGCGCTTCTTGCAAGTCTGTATTGTAAATT
Source organism: Campylobacteraceae bacterium (assembly GCA_015488975.1). GTDB lineage: Bacteria > Campylobacterota > Campylobacteria > Campylobacterales > JALSKU01 > JALSKU01. The sequence goes on from WFMT01000190.1 coordinate 4,971, forward strand.
TTTGATTTATCGTCAATTCTAATATTTTTAAATCTTTCTCTAAGATTTTTTAATTTTCTTCTTTGTTTTAATAGCGACTCCTCAGTTCTAAAAACACCAGCATTTTTAGTCATACTCTCTTGAAGCTCGGCCCTTAAGACTGGAACTTTTTCATCTCCACTTGAAGTTAAAATATTATTTATTTCATTGAGCATTCTATCGGCATCTTTCATATCTGGTTTTTTGTGAATTAAAAAGTCTTTATCATTTAAATCAGATGCTATTGTCTGCCCTACATGTCTTCCAAAGAATATAGCTTCTAGTAGTGAGTTTGCACCAAGTCTATTGGCGCCATGCACACTTACACAAGCACATTCTCCAGCAGCATAAAGTCCGTGTATTCTATGTTCTTGATTTAGTTTTGCTCTTCCTTCATTATCTACTGGTATTCCTCCCATTGAGTAATGAGCGGTTGCAGCAATCATAATAGGTTCTTGTATCATGTCAAGTCCTAAAAATGTAATTGCTAAATCCCTCAATTCTGGTAATCTTGAGAGTATTTTATCTTTTCCCAAATGAGTCAAATCCAAATATACGGCATCTTTATTAGGACCAATTCCTCTTCCTTCTAAAATCTCTTTTGTAATTGCTCTACTAACTAGATCTCTTGGTGCCAATTCCATTTTTTCAGGTGCATATTTTTCCATGAATCTTTCACCTTCGCTGTTGAAAAGTCTTCCGCCTTCTCCTCTTGCGGCTTCACTTATGAGTATGCCTGTACCAGCTAAACCTGTTGGATGAAATTGTACAAATTCCATATCTTTAAGAGGTAATCCATGTCTTGCATAGATAGATAATCCATCGCCTGTATTGGCATGAGCATTTGAATTGATTTTATAAGCTCTTGCATACCCTCCTGTTGCCAGCATTACAGCTTTCGCATTAAATATGGCTGGTTCTAAGGTTTTAAGATTATATGCAACAACACCATATACATTTTTATCTTCCTGGATTATATCAGCTACATACCATTCATCCCAATATTCAACTCCATCGCGATCTGCTTGTTCAAATATAGTTTGAAGCAAAGTTAGACCAGTCCTGTCTTTTGCATAACAAGCTCTTGGGAAAGATTGACCTCCAAAAGGTCTTTGGGCAATATCTCCATTTTTTTCCCTGCTAAATACAACACCCATGCCCTCAACCCATCTTATGGTTTCTGGTGCACCTTCACACATCAGCTTAACAGCATCCTGATCAGCTAAATAATCACTTCCTTTTATAGTATCAAACATATGCGAATCTATACTGTCTTTATCTTTTAAAGCAGCATTTATACCACCTTGAGCCGCACCCGAATGACTTCTTAGGGGATGAAGTTTACTTATTACTGCAACATGTTTTCCATGACTTTCTAACTCTCTAGCCGCAGCAAGCCCGGCAAGCCCAGCTCCAACAATAATTGCATCAAAACGGTGAATTGGTATATTCATGGGATATTTCCTCCAATAAATTTTCTTAAAACGAGTTACATTATACAAACACTTTCTTTAAAAAGTACAAAAAGTAACATTTATTAATACAAAAATAATGCATCTGTTACTTTTATACACAAAATAATCAATACAAAATTGTGTTATAATACTATTTGTATATTTATATAAAGGTAAAGTTTGAATAAAGAAGATTATTTTATATCACTTTTCAATAATAAATTTCTCGGTGATGACGGTGCTGTAATAAAGAACCAGGTTATATCAAAAGATCTTTTTTGCGAAGGAATACATTTTAAAAGAGAGTGGATGAGCTTGAGAGAGATTGCCATAAAAAGTATTCTCGTTAATGTCTCTGATGCTGTTGTCATGAATGCAAAGCCAAAATATGCACTTTTGGGTATAGTGTTACCGAAAGATTTTTCATTTGCAAATATGAGAGAGCTTAAAAGTGGATTTGATTTTGCCTGTTCAAACTATAATATAACGATAATAGGAGGAGATACGGTAGCTGGCGATAAACTTGATATATCTATTACTTTAATTTCAAAAACAAAAAATCCAATAAGAAGAAAAGGAATGAAAAAGGGTGATTATCTAGCATATACCGGTGATATTGGCAATGTGAGAAAAGATTTAAAAAAATTATTAAAAGGTTTAAGAATAAATAAAAAGTCTAAATTTATAGAACCAAAATTAAAAGATAAATTCTTTTATAAAGCTTCAAGATATATTAGTAGTGCTTTGGATATTTCAGATGGATTATCAAAAGATCTCTCAAGACTCTCAAGTATAAATAAAGTTGGGTTTAACTTTAATAAAAATTTTAGCAAAGAAGAATTTTGTAGTGGAGAAGAGTATGAGATTCTTTTTTCATTTGATAAAAGAGATAAGCAAAAAATCTTATCTCTTGGAAAATTGACAAAAACACCTATAAATATATTTGCCACAGCAAAAAGAGGAAGCTTTAAAAGCAGATGTAAAGGAAATCATTTTTAAGCCTGATTCGTCAACCGCCTCCAACTTTTGGAAATATGGAAAAAATATCACCATCTCTTAATATATAGTCTTTTTTAACATGTCTGCCATTTACCATTAAAACACCTATTGGCAAATCATCCTCATCTATTCCTATATCATCAACTATATCCGCAGCGCTTATATTTTGAGGGTAAATTCTTTGATCTACTTTAAATCTACCCTCTCTGTAATGTGCAAAAAGCTTAACAGTAATGTTAATGCTATTTTTCATCAAGATAGCCCCATACACTATCAAGTTCTTCATTTGTAAAATCCCAAACAACATTGTGAGGAGGAAGTTGTTCATATTTCATAAATTCAGGAAGTCTGTCGTCGCTATTTGTAAGACCTGCTTTTTTATTAAATTCTCTTTCTACTTTTATTATATTTTCACCTAAACTAGTTACATCCTCAGCTGTTAAATTTATACCAAATCTAGCATTTATCATATCTATTAGTGCTGGTAAACATTTAGGATCATCAAGTGCTGGAAAAGCTACAAAGATACACATTCCTGTACTGTCAACTGCTGCTGAGGCAATTTGCAAATTTCTGGATAATTCCAACTGTCCGTCTTTTTTGAGCGGATCTATGTATCCTCCGCTGTTTAATATATTTGTAGCAACTGCATAACCTGCGGTATGATCTGCTCCCATTGGTGTAGTAGCATAAGTCACACCTTGACCTTTAACAGCTCGCGGTTCATAAGCAGGAATTGCTTGGTTTTTAACAACAGGAACTCTTACAAGTCCATAGAGTTTGCCAAGATTGCCGGCACCGCTTCCAATAATTCTTCCAAGCGGAGTACCTTTTGCTAATTCATATTTTAGTATTTCATAAGCTCTCTCGCCATCGCCATATTCAATAATCCCCGCATCAACAGCAAGACCTAAGGTTACTCCTGTTTCTATGGCATCAACCCCTATATCATCCATCAAAGCATCAATTTTAGCTATCATATCCAAATCTTTGATACCGAGATTTGCTCCAAATGCCCAAATCATTTCATACTCAAATCCAGAAGTCAAGTAGTTTCCATCTTTATCGTCATATACTTGAGAACATTGTATAACACACCCCGCATGACATCCATGAGTAGTTTTTCCGCCCCTTTCTTTTATATTTTCCGCCATAGTTTCACCAGAAATATTTTCAGCAAATTCAAAATTACCGCTTCTAAAATTTCTAGTTGGCAAGGCTCCGGCTTCATTAATAATATTTACCAGTACATCTGTGCCAAAAGCAGGAAGACCTTCGCCGCTTATAGGATTGTCTTTTAATGCTTTTGTAAAAATTTTACTTGCTTCTTTAAATTTTTCAGGATCAGCTATGGTTGCTTCTTTGTACTTTTCAGCATCAACTGTTATACATTTTATCTTTTTAGAACCCATAACAGCACCCATTCCACCTCTGCCATGGCTTCTAAACTTACCTTGAGGATCTTTTACTGAAATATTAGAAACCAACATTTTCATTTCACCGGGACGACCTATGGTCATAACGGCGACTTTTTTATTATATTTTTCTAGCATAGCATCCAAAACAGCATAATTGTCTTTTCCAACAAGTTCTGGCACTGCTTCAATCTCTACTTTTTCTTTTGTAACATGCAAATGATAAAAGGTTGAGTCATCTTCAGGGATACCTTCTATGATAAGAGCCTTAACTCCGAGTTTTGCAAATATCCCTGCACTTGTTCCGCCAACATTACTCTCTTTGATGCCGCCGGTTAATGGACTTTTGGCTCCAAGTGAGTTTCTACCTGAATTTGCAGCAGTTGTACCTGAAAGAAGTCCCGGTGCAAATACCATTTTATTGTTTGGCCCAAGTGGATGACATTCAGGATCTACCTCAGCTGCTACGATAGTCGAAGTCAATCCTCTGCCTCCCAACCCCTTCCACTCCTGTGGAACATCTTCGATTTTATAACTTAAGTCTTTCATATTAACTCTGTAAATTTTATCTGACATGATATCTCCTTATATATTATTTGCAATTATTTTAGCACTTTTTGCTGTGAAATAGCAAGAAAAATTATAAAATTATATTATGCTTTTTTTGCATATTAATATTTAACACAATATATACATCTTTAGGTATAAAAAGTTTATATAATTATTGATTTATATTCTCAAATGATTTTATCGGTGCAATTTAAGTATAAAGTCAATATAATTTCAGGTTAGTTATAAGAAAAAATAAAATTATGGAAAAAGATAATGGATAGATTGTATTATACAAATCATTCTCCTGTGGATGTTCATTTTAGTAAAAACAGTAGAGATTTTGTTGTAGAAGAAGTTCCTTTGTATGAATTTAGCGGGGTTGGTGAACATCTTGTCTTAAAAGTTAGAAAAAAGGATATGACCACTTGGGAGATGGTTCAGAAATTTAGTGAAGTTTTAGGATGCAAAGTTAGAGATATCGGTTATGCGGGGTTGAAAGATAAAGACGGGCTAACCTCTCAATTTATTTCAGTCTATAAAAAATATGAACAAAAGCTTGAAAATCTCGATGATATAAAGATAAAAATATTACAAAAATATTACCATAGCAATAAATTAAAAATCGGACATTTAAAAGGTAATAACTTTTATTTAAGATTGAAAAAGGTCAATCCGGTTAATGCTCAAAAACTTGAAGAAGTATTGAAGATAATACAAAAAGAAGGTATGGCAAATTATTTTGGATACCAAAGATTTGGTCGTGATAAAAATAATTATGAAATAGGAAAAGATATACTTTTTGGAAAAAAGAGAGAGAAAGATAGAAAAAAAAGGAATTTTTTTATTAGTGCGTATCAAAGTCATATTTTCAACTTATGGCTAAGCAAAAGAGTTGAAATGAGTAAACTTTTTAATTCATTTGATTTAAAAGAACTTGATGATTTGTTTGATTATCCTAAAAGTATTTTACATAATATCATAAAGCAAAAAACTTTTTTTAAAATATTACCGGGAGATATAGGACACCATTATCCCTACGGAAAAGCTTTTGAATGTGATGATTTGAGTGTAGAATCTAAAAGATTTAAAAACAAAGAGATCACAATAACAGGTTTCTTGCCAGGTTCAAAATCTACAAGAGCGGTTGATTTAGCAGGTATTATAGAAAAAGATTTTATACAAGAGAGCGAAGCTGTGATAGATAAAATGCAAGGTTCAAGAAGATTTGCCTGGATATTTCCTGAAATTTTAAATTATAAATATAAAAAAGAAGAAGCTTGGTTTGAGTTTTCTTTTTTCTTGCCAAAAGGCTCTTATGCCACTGTTTTACTTGAAGAAATATTGCATAAAAAAGTTCAGGATTTTTAAAATATTTACTTTTATGATATAATATTCAACTTTGTGATATTGGGGTTATACTGTGTTGATTTTGACAAATGGCAATTTTTTAAATGATATGATTATATGTACACATTTTTCTACAATAAATGTAAAAAATCCGGTACATTGTAACTGTATTTTTAAAAGAAAATGTAGTATTGTTTTAAGAATTACAAAAAATCTTGGAAAATCTCATTGTAATTGTGAAAATTACAGTTTTAGGCGAACCGGTATCTCCCCTCCAAAACTCCTTGTAGCATAATCACTGACCTTACGCACTTTTTTCTCGAAAAGTCCTACTTTTCGCAAGCTTTAGGGGGTTGAATGGACTTTGAGTTCCTGCCACTATAACAAGCTTTACTCATTATAGTGCGTAAAGTCAGATAA
>WFMT01000191.1 GCA_015488975.1 Campylobacteraceae bacterium
ATGATAAATTTACGACTTTATCCTCTTTGCCGAATCCGACTCTTTTTAAAGATATACAAAAATCAGCAAGAAGAGTAGCAAAAGCTTTAAAAAATAAAGAAAAAATCACCATTATTGGAGATTATGATGTTGATGGAGTAGTATCTTCTTTCATACTTAGTGATTTTTTAGAGAGGCTATCACAAAATATTGAGGTAATAATACCAAACAGATTTAGTGATGGGTACGGAGTGAGCAAGAGTATTGTTGAGAGACTTGAGCCTTGTTTGGTCATTACAGTGGACAATGGAATATCTGCAGTGGAAGCAGCTGAGGTTTGCCTTGAAAGAGGAATAGATCTTATTATAACAGACCACCATACAGTACCAAAAAATATACCCAAAGCTTATGCTATCATAAATCCCAAACAAAAAGAGTGTTCTTTTCCTTACAAAGAGATATGTGGAGCTCAGGTTGCATGGTATTTTATTGCAGCTATCAAGCAGGAAATGAGACTTGATTTTAATCTTTTGGAATATATAGATTTACTTAGTATTGCGATAGTTGCGGACATGATGGAGCTTAAAGGTTTAAATAGGATGTTTGTTAAAAAAGGTTTAAAAGCTATAAACAATACAAAAAGAGCATCAATACTGTCTATAAAAGAACAGTTTGAAAAAGAGAGTTTTGGCAGTGAAGATATATCATTTTTGCTTGCTCCTCTTTTAAACAGTGCAGGAAGAATGGATAGTGCAATAAAAGCTTTTAACTTTTTAAGAGCCAAAACTATATCAGAAGCGACTATGTTATTGCAAGATATGATTAAATTAAATGAAGATAGAAAAGATATAGAAAAAGAATTGTTTGAAATATCTGAGACTGAAATTGATAAAAATCAAAATATCATAGTTGTTTGGGGTAGTGGTTGGCATGAAGGAGTTATAGGTATAGTAGCAGCTAGGCTTGCTAGAAGATTTCAAAAACCAGCTATTGTATTCTCAGTGACAGATGATAAGGCAAAAGGAAGCGCTAGAAGTGTTGGAGAGGTTAATATACTCTCTTTGATAGAAGAAGAAAAAGATAATATTCTAGGCTACGGCGGACATAAAGGTGCAGCTGGATTGTCTATCGAAACTAAAAATTTACCTATTTTTAAGTCATCTATTGAAAAAAGAGTAAATAATTTAAACAAAGAGTTATTTGTGTCAAGTAAAGAAGTATTAGGCGAGATTGACGCAAAAGAGATTGACTTTGAACTTTTGGATATATTGGAAAGTTTTGAGCCTTATGGTCAAAAAAATCCAAAACCTTACTTTTTAATAAAAAATGCAAAGGTAAAAAAAACAAGAATTCTTGGTAAAGCAAAAAATCACCAAAAGATCATCATAGAGCATAACAATTCTATACTTGAGTCGATAGATTTCAATTATCAAGATAAAGTCAATGTCGGTTTCAAAATAGATATACTTTTTTCAATCTCAAAAAACTGTTATAGAGGATATGTTACTCCTCAGTTGCTAATCAAAGAAATCATAATATAAAACTATAATAAAAATTATATTAATCTATTAAAAGCCTATTATAGTTTTTTATTATAAATAAAAATATTAAATAATCATTATAATATTTTGTTACTTTTCGTAATATATTATCTTTTTTTCTAATTAAAATCATAATTTTTTTATATTTTTAAGCTAACTTAATATTGATAGGAGTAGAATCCCGAATAACAAGACAATAAATCTTATAATCATAATAAGGAGGTAATATGGAAGTAGAAATTTCCCGTAGAAGATTTTTACAAGGTAGTGTTGCATTGACTATTATCGGCGGGACTGCTTTAAGTGCTTCAAATCTTTTTTCTGATAAAAAAAAGACAGGAGAATTTCGAGTTACTACAAAAACTGAGTTAAGTAAAGCTAAACATGTACCATTTCTTTGTGGAATGTGCGTAAATAAATGTGCAGGCTATGCAAGAGTTGAAAGCGAAGGTAAATATAAAGGTATTGTTACAAAGCTTGATCCTAACCCATACTTTCCAAAATCAAGAAATATGCTTTGTCCTAGAGGCAATGCGGGTATTCAAACACTTTATGATCCGGATCGTCTAAAATATCCTTTGGTTCGCATAGGAGAGAGAGGTGACGGTAAGTATAAAAGAGTAAGTTGGGATGAGGCTTATGAGGCAATACTTAACGGAACGGATAAATTCCCGGGAATTCTTAAGATACTTGATGAAGAAAAAGATAATCGTGCTACTATCGGCTATTGTAACGGAGAAGGACTTTCTAAGGCTGGATTTGAAGACTTGATGATGCAAAAAATTGGCTCTCCAAACTATGTTGATGAGATAAGCATCTGTCTTGAAACAACTCTTGGAGGTTATTTCTCAACTATTGGTACTTATGGTGAAGCTGATTTGAATAATGCTGATTATCTTATTATTGCAGGAGCTAACAGGGCAGAAGCTATCATAACTCCTGATACTCAAGATATGTTTAAAAGAAGTGAAAGAAGAGGTCTTAAAACCATAGTACTTGATCCGAGATTTACAAATACAGCTGCAAAGGCTGATAGATGGTATGCAGTTAACCCCGGTACTGACCTTGCTTTCGTGCTTGCTATGACTTATGTTGTTATGAAAGAAGAACTTTATGATAAAGATTTTGTTTCTAAGTATGCAGTAGGGTTTGAGGATTATAAAAAACATATTTTATCAAATAATTATACACCTCAGTGGGCAGAAAAACTTACAAATATCCCAGCCAAAGAGATATATAAAACAGCAAGAGAGTTTATGGCAGCACGAAGTCCTATATATTATCAAGGAAGAAGAAGTGTATTTGTTAAAAATGACTTTCAACTTCGCCGTGCTATGGCTATCTTTCAAGGTCTAAGTGGCAATCTTGATAAAAAAGGCGGTATTATTTATGGTAAAAAATTAGCTTTGCCCAAAGAAGATATAAATGCTCCATTGTATGCACAGGCAAAATCAAGATTTGATACCGATGGCATAGCCCTTACAGGCAACAAATCAGGTTCTTGGATAGTCTTTAGAAACATGATACTTGAAGGCAAAAATCCATATCCTGTCAGGGCAATGTTTATGAGAAAACATAATCCTATGAGCGGAGTTCCAAATACTGCTAAAACTGTAGAGTTTCTTAAAAAGATGGATTTAAATGTAATGATTGATATACTTCCTAGTGATACTACAATGTATTGTGATGTCATATTGCCTGAAGCTTCGTATTTGGAGAGAACTTCTCCAGCAGCCAGTTATGGGTTATTGGAGCCGGCAATCGTTCAGAGAAAAGCATCAATCAAACCTATGTTTGAAACAAAGACACCTGAGGTTATCTATAAAGAGTTGGCACAAAAACTTTCTCGTCCTCTTTGGGAAAATACTAAAAAGTATGATGAAGATGTTCAAGCTGATATAAAAGGTATGAAACCTAAAGAGATACAGAAGTATTATAAAGAAAATGGTTTTGATTTGGCTGATGCATGGGATAAGTCTGTTGAAGAACAAAATAAAGAGAGAGTCGTAAAAACTTACGGTGAGAAGGCTTGGGAAATCTTAGATGAAAAGGGTGTTTATTACCCTAATATGGAAAAATACCATAAAAAACTAAATCCAAATGAATATGAGTACTATCCTGAAAACAAAAAGAATTATACTACTCAAAAAGGAAAATTAAAAGTAGTTATGAATTTTAAAAATTTAACCAAAAAAGGGGTTGATTCGATGCCGACCTGGTATGATGATATGGCATTTAAAGTTCCTGAGGGTAAATTTAGATTGGTTACTGGCAGACATGCCCAATTTACTCAAAGTGCAACAACAAACAATATGATGCTAAGAGATTTGATTCCGACAAATTATGTATGGATAAACAAAAGAGTTGCTAAAAGAAAAGGTATTGAATTTGCTGATATGGTTGAAGTTAAAAGCAGGGTTGGCAAGATTCACCTAAAAGCATATCCGACTGAAAAAATTGCACCTAATCAAATATTTTTACTTCATGGTTTTGGAGGTAGCAGTAAAGAGATGCATATGGCTTATGGGAATGGTGGCAGTGATGCTATAATAATAATAGATGAGATAGAACCAGTTTACGGAGCAGCTGCAATGAATGAAACAAATGTTGAAATAAGGAAGGTGTGAGATGAGATATGGTATGGCACTTGATTATAAAAATTGTATAAATTGCAGAGCTTGCGAAGTAGCCTGTAAAGAAGAAAACGGGGTTGAGCTTGGGGCAAGAAAACATCGTATTTGGGTTGGGGTTAAAGAGGTTGAAGGAGAATGGCCGAATATCAATATTGCTTCCAGTACTTTTGAGCCAAGCCAGTGTCAACAATGTGAGAATGCACCATGTCAAGAGGTTTGTCCTACGCAAGCAACACACTATGCTCCCGGAGGGATAGTAATGGTAGATGCTAGCAAATGTATATTATGCACTTATTGTATGGTTGCTTGCCCTTATGATGCAAGATATGTAAATGATAGAACAGAAACTGTCGATAAATGTACATTTTGTAGTGATACCAGACTGGCAAGAGGTGAAACAACTACAGCTTGTCAAGCTACTTGTCCTACTAAAGTAAGAACTTTCGGTGATTTAGATGATCCTGAAAGTGAAATAAGTCAGCTACTTAATGTAAGAGACCATTTTACTCTAAAAACACACCTTGGTACAAAACCAAAACTATTTTATTTGATATAAGGAGAAGATTATGTTTGCATTAGCTGAAAAAGGTATGAAACAGATAGAGAAAATTATCCCAATGAAGCATACTGATATAAGAGAATTATTTAAATTTGAAAGAACACCGCTTAATCTTATAATAGCGTTTATTACCTTTATATTTCTTATCCTTTTTGTAGTAGGTTTTATTAATTATCTAAGATTTGGGCATCATGCTTATGGGGTTTACAGAGAACACCCTTGGGGGCTTATGATTGCTATGTATATATTTTTTGTTGTAAGTTCAACAGGACTTTGTATAATGTCAGCAATAGGACATGTTTTTGAGGTAAAAGTGCTAGAGCCCTTTTCTAAAAGGGCTATCCACGGTGCACTTGTTACCCTAATAAGCGGCTTTATTGTTATACTTTTAGAGGTTGGCCACCCCTTTAGAATGATGCTTTACAATACAATTAGCCCGGGATTAACATCTGCGATTTGGGGTATGGGTGTTTTGTATTCATTATATTTAATATTTATTGCGGTTGAGTTTTTCTTTTTGTTAAGACATGACCATAAATGGGCAAAAAGATTTGGAATATTTGGTCTTGTTGTAGGGATTGCTGCGCACTCAAACCTCGGTGCTGTTTTTGGATTTTTAGTTGGTCGTCCTGTTGCTAACGGAATATATTATCCATTATATTTTATACTTACTGCTATGGTTACTGGATGTTATTTAATATTTTTAATGTACGGTTTTAAATATAAACTTGATTTCCCGGAAAATATTCAAAAAACTTTAATTGCGACTGCCAAAATACTTGGGCTTTTATTGGCGATTTTACTATTTTTTGAGATTTGGAAAGCACTTACTTCTATTTATGGAGGTATGTATGATAGGAGTGCAACCGCTATACATATTTTAAAATCACCATCATTTTGGATAGGCGAAATATTTCTTGGCATTTTGGTGCCATTTGTAATAATACTTTTTAGTAGTGCAAGAGCTATAAAGCCACTTGTATTCGCATCTTTTACGGGAATGATAGGTATATTTTATATGAGGTTTGACCTGGTTAATGATACCCAACTTTTTCCAATGCAGACTCTAAAAATAACTGAGTATCAACTACCGCCGTCTTTTATACATTATACTCCTTCAATGACTGAAATTTTTATCGCTCTTGGTGCTATAGGAATAGCTATAACACTCTATTATATTGGAGATAAATTACTTTATTTGGATAATGACCCTGAAAATATTTAATATAAATAATCTTATGAAAGGAGGAAAAAAATGAAGAAATTGTTAGGAGCAATATTTATAGCACTATTGGGACTAAGTTTTGTAAGCACTTCAGCTTTTGCTGATTCTACCATGGGACAGAAGGTTTATGTTAGAATGCTTAAAAGAGCTTGCATGAAAAATGGAATCGCAAATGGTGGTGTAATGGCAAAAAAACATACTCAAGAGCAGTGGCAAAGTATAGAAAAAGCCGGCAAATTAAATGCTGAGATAAAAAAACTTTGTCCAAAAGCAAGACCACTTAGAAAAAGATACTTAAAAGATGTATATGATTTTTTGTATAACTTTGCTAGCGATAGTGGCAATGTGCCATCTTGCTAATTATTTTTTAGTGTCAAGAATATTGTTTTCTTGACACTAAATTTTTGTCAGGAATAAATAATATGAGAGTTATTGAAATATCAAGAAGAAAATTTTTGCAAGGAAGTGTAGCTCTTAGTGTATATTCCACTTTATCATTTTCTGAGTGTTTAGTGACAACAAAAACATCTAAAAGCAAAATAGTAAAAAAAGTTCCATATCTTTGCAATGTATGCAGAAATAAATGCGCCGGTTTTGCCAGAGTTGAAGAAGGCGTTATTACAAAATTAAACCCTAATCCAAATTTTCCAAAATCAAAAAACATGTTATGTCCTAAAGGAAATGCAGGTATTCAAAAAGTTTATGACAGAGATAGACTAAAGTATCCTCTCATAAGAATAGGAAAAAGAGGTGAAGGTAAATATAAAAGAGTTACTTGGGATGAAGCTTATGAGTACATAAAAGATAAATTGGTAAAAATTTTAGATGAAGAAAAAGATAATCGCTCCACAATAGTCTATTGTAATGGAGAGGGATTTAACAAAGATGAATATATTAAATTTTTCAATGGCAAATTAGGAAGTGCTAATTTTTTAGACGAAGGTTCTATTTGTTTAAATACAAAGCTTGGTGCAACAATACTAACCATAGGTGATGTGGGAGAAATGGATGTAGCAGGAAGTGATTATATGATTATTAGTGGAGCCAATAGATATGAATCCATAGTAACTCCGGATAGTTTAAATATGATTCATTCAGACCAAAAATTAGTAGTTCTTGATCCTAGATGTACCGTGACAGCCATTAAAGCTGATGAATATCTTCCAGTGTATCCTGGAACTGATTTAGCCTTTTGTCTAAGTATGATATACATTGCTTTAAAAAATAAATTATATGACAAAGAATATGTTAAAAAATATTTTAAAGATTTTGATAAGCTTAAGGAGCATATTCTATCACATAAGTATACTTCCAAATGGGCAGAGACAAAAACTCATATTCCATCAGAGAAAATTGAGAGGATAACAAGAGAGTTTTTTAATGCAAAAAATCCATTGTATTACTTAGGAAGAAGAAGTGTGTGGAGTAAAAATGATTTTCAGTTTCGTCGGGCTATGGTCTTGATCAATGCATTAGCAGGCAGCATCAATAAAAAAGGTGGAATTATATTTGGCAAGCATATTAAACTAAATCCAGAAGAGATTAATGAACCTTTTTATAATAATTCTCAGGGTAGGTTTGACCTTGACGGTATAGTTTACGGCTCAAACAAAGGAGGCAGTTGGCCAAACTTTAGAGAAAAAGTCTTAGGCAAAACTTCACCCTATCCTGTAAAAGCTATGTTTATAAGAAAACATAATCTTATGCAAAATATGCCAGATATTAAAAAAACAAAAAAAATGCTTGAAATGATGAATTTAATAGTAGTAATTGATATTTTACCTTGTGATACTGTTTTGATGGCAGATGTTATATTGCCAGAGTGTACTTATCTTGAAAGAGAAGACATGGTGGTGAGTTTTAATAAACTTGAGCCATCCTTGGGTTTGAGAAATCAAGTTATAAAACCTCTTTATGAGAGTAAAAGTATACAGGATATTTTAAAAGGGCTTGGTAAAAAATTATCAAAACCTCTTTTTGAAGTTAGCGCAAAATATGATATATATTTACAAGAAAATATAAAAAAGAATGGCAAAAACAAAGCATTTAAAGATGGAGGCTACGACTTAGCTGAACTTTATAAAAATAGCGTATCTCAGAGAAATAAAAGATTAATTATTTCGCAATTTGGTAAAAATGTTTATGATAGTTTAAAAAATAGAGGAGTATGGTACCCTTATATTAATGAAAGGAAAGAGATATCAAATCATTATTATGAATATTATCCTGAGGATAAAAGATACTATACAGTTAAAAGGAATTACAAAGTTAATTGTTATTTGGAAAAATTAGCTAAAAATGGTTTTGATCCTATGCCAACTTGGAGAGATGAGTATGATTTTAAAGTACCTAAAAATAAATTTAGGCTAATTACTGGGCGATATGTGACTGCAACTCAAACAGCAACTGCAAATAATATAATGCTAAAAGATTTTGAAGAAATAAATAAAATTTGGATAAATAATATAGTGGCAAAAGAATTAGGCATCAAAGAGAATGATGATATTTTAGTAGTTAGTAGTGTCAATAAGGTTATCATAAAAGCATATCCGACAAATAAAATAGCTCCTGATGTTGTTTGGTTTGCCCACGGGTTTGGTATTCAATCTCAAGACTTGGTTAATGCCTGCGGACATGGAGCAAGTGATAATATGATAATTGAGGATAAATATGAAAAAATTTACGGATGTTCTACGATGCATGAAACAAATGTTAGTATAAGGAAAATATAATGGCAAATTATGGTATGGCATTTGATTATGAGCTTTGTATAGATTGTCATGCTTGTGAAGTTGCCTGTAAAGAAGAAAATGGCATAGCTTTGGGGATGGAGCATCGAAGGCTTTGGATTCAAAAAGATGGAGATATTGAAGGTGATTTTTGGAATATAGATAAAAGCTCAGTTTCTTTTGTGCAAATGCAGTGTCAAAATTGCGTGAATCCTCCATGTCTTGAGGCTTGTGAGAGAAAGGCAATATACATAGATGAAAATGCTATAGTAAGAATATATAAAGATAAATGTGATTTACTTTTGTCTTGTATGAAAGCATGTCCTTATGATGCTAGATATATTGATGATACTCATTTCTTTACAGATAAATGCATCTTTTGTGCAGATACAAGATTGGCAAGAGGTGAGACAACAACAGCTTGTCAGATAACTTGTCCTGCAAAACTTAGATATTTTGGTGATTTAAATGATGAAGAAAGCGAAATTGTTCAAATGCTTAAAAAAAGAGATTTTTTTGTATTAAAAGAGAGCGAGGGAACAATTCCTAAATTATTTTATTTTATACCAAAAAATAAAGAATTTGCACAAAAAACTATCGAAAAGGGAACAAAAATATATACCTGGGGTGAAATGAAACCAAAAATACAACCCCTAAATCTTAAAAAAATCTGAGTCAAATCAAATATCTTTTATTTCCGTCTTTTCTTATTTCGTCTAATTTATCAAGGTATTCTAAATACCCTATAGCATATTTTCTACTAAGGGAGAGTTTGTTTTTAAACAATACTACATCTATATACCCCTCTTTTTGAATAATCTCTTTTTGAATAGATAAAACTTTTGAGAGATTTTTTGAAGAAACAAATAAATTATGAGCTATTCTTACCACTTTTTTGGATGCAGTAAGTTTTTTTAATATATTATCACCCATTTTTCTGTCAATATCTAAATCATCATAGATATTATATGGAGCAGGAGGCGTGAAGTTTGAATTTTCTAAAATATCTTCTATTTTTTCCTGAACCTCTTTTTCTATATTTGTATCATCGATATCAACTCTTTTATAAATATTTTTTTTGATTTCCAAATAATTTGCTTCAACAAGAGTATCAAGAACTGTTTTTATTAAAGATTCGCTTGCCCATTTCATGCGAAGCATAAGTGAATTAGGAGATAAAAAAGCATAAGGGTTCTTTTCATATATATTTAGAATTGTATCTTTTATATAAACTTTGGAACTTTCAGGGTAAACAACAAGTGCCTTTTTGTCCGTGAAAACTCCATCCATCTTGTCAGCTACAGACATAGCCTCATCATGGCTTAATGAAAATCTTTGAATAGAAGAGACAAGGCCAAAGCCCCTCTTATGATTGTTTACAAGTATGGAAAACGCTTCCACATAATCTTTTTTGAGTAAGGCTTTTAAAAGAGGTATTTTTTTATTTTTCTTTATTGGATCATTTATGGAATCCAGTACAATTCCTCCTGCTAATATATGATTGTTTGCAAGAAGAATAAATCTATCATTGTGCATAATGTATACTTTTTCTTTAAAAGTTGCTTTGACAAGATATCCGCCGCTAATCTTTTCTTCACTATATAAAGATAATTTTGCATTAATGCTCTTCGCACCATATAAAAATAAAACTGAACTATTATGCTTTATAGTATTATTTTCACTATTTTTTACAAATATATCAATAGATTTAAAACCTCTAAAATACCCTTTGTTTGACAGGAGGTATCCCTTTTTTAACTTTCCATGTGGAATATTTAGGTTTAGGGCTGCTCTTTGGTGTTTGTTCGCTTTTTCACAAGTTTGCCCATGGATTTGAATATTTTTAACCATGATATTTTGATTTATTTCGCAAACATATACTTTCTCATTTTTTTGTATTGAGCCGTTTAAAACTGTACCTGTTGCAACCTCACCAAAGCCTTTTACTGTAAAAACCCTATCTATATAATACCTAAAAAAGCTATCAATAGATTTTTCTTTATTTAGCCTTAAATTCAATAAAAAATCTTTCAGCTTAATTATACTCTTTTCATCTTTTATAGAGGTGTCAAGTATCTTTAAAAGATTAAGATTTTTATATTTTTTTAAATATTCTTGTATCTCATTTTTTCGTTTTTTTATTGTATCTTTGCTAACTAAATCGCATTTGCTTAGAACTATAATAACATCATTAATATCTAAAAAGTTTAATACTTCGAGATGTTCGATGGTTTGAGGCATTATCCCCTCATTTGCATCTATGACAAATAAGCTAACATCAAATCCAAAAGCCCCACTTATCATATTTTTAATCAATTTTTCATGGCCTGGTACATCTATAAAAGCAACATTTGTCTCTCCATCAGTCAAATTGGAAAAGCTAAGGTCTATAGTCATACCTCTTTCTTTTTCTTCTTTTAACTCATCTCCATTGTATCCTGTTAATGACTCAACTAGAGCAGTTTTACCATGGTCTATATGTCCTGCAGTACCAACTATTATGTGATTCAATCTAAAACCTTTTTTATAGTTTCTTCTATGTTTGTATCAAGAGAAGGCAATATGCTTCTAAAATCTATCAAAAACTTGTCTTTCTCTATCCTTCCAATCAAATCATTTAACCTAAATATTTTTTCCAACTTTACAGCATCTCCTATAATATGTAATGCAATTGTAGGAAACTTTTTGTTTGGAAGCGTCCCCCCTCCCATAAATGTAGTGGATTTAACTATATCGCAAACTCCTTTTCCCAATGAAGACTGTATCTTAAGCGCTCTCTTTTCGAGAGAATCAATACTTTGAAAAAGAAGTTTTAAAGTCGGAATTTGTTCATAATCTTGCAATAAATATGCTTTGATGGTTTCTTCTAAAATACTGAGTGTTATTTTGTCAACTCTTAGCATTCTTAATAATTGATTTTTTTTCAATTTATCTATAAATTCTTTCTTTCCTGCGATAATCCCAGCTTGCACACTTCCAAAAAGTTTATCTCCGCTAAAACTGATAAGAGAAGGCTTATGCTTTAAAATATTTAATAATGAGTGTTCTTTATCGCCTAAATTATAAGGTAAATCTACCACATATCCGCTGCCCAAATCATAATAATCCATTAAGTTATTCTTAAGAGCAATCTTTTTAATCGCTTCAAAACTTACTTCTTCACTAAAACCTTCTATTGAAAAATTTGACTTATGAACTTTCATAAGCATTTTTGTATTATCATCAATAGCATTTTCATAATCACTAAGTTTTGTTTTATTGGTGGTACCGACCTCTTTTAATAATGCACCGCTTTCTTTCATAACTTCTGGTATTCTAAAGCTTCCACCTATTTCGACAAGCTCTCCTCTTGATACTATGACTTTTTGATTTTTTGCAAAACTGTTTAGGATTAGAAATACAGCACTTGCGTTATTATTGACTACCAAAACATCTTCTACATTTAAAAGCTCCTTGAGTCCTTTTTTTGCATGAGTGTATCTTTCTCCTCTTTTGCCTTTGTCGCTGTCATATTCTAAGTTTGAATAATTACAGATAATAGAAGAGGCTCTTTCTAAGATTTGTTTTGATATTAAACTTCTGCCCATATTTGTATGTAATATAACTCCTGTCGCATTTATCATTGGTTTTAAAGAAGAAGACAGTATATTTTTGTATCTTATTTTTGTATTTATTACGAGTTTATTTATGTCAAAATTTGAAATTTTTGAATCAATAATACCTTGTCTTAGTATACTTATCTCTTTTCTCGCAGCTTTCGTAAGTAGCTTTTTGTTAAATCCTCTAAAATCATCCTGTTTTATAAATATATCAATTTTTGGTATCTCTCTTAAAAGGTCATTCACTTTTTTCTCCAAAATTTAGATAATCAAGTTTGTCTTCATTAAAAAGATATTTACTTCTTTGGAGCTTAGTGAGTATTTGTTTATCGATTAGTGTTTTAAATATTTTCACAAGAGTAGGTTTACTTATGTCTATCTTTTCCATAATATCAAGATATGAGTAATCAAAAATATTTTCTTTATCGAGGTTGTTCACAATAAATCTTATTACTTCTATTTGTTTGCTATCACATATTAGTGATATAG
>WFMT01000192.1 GCA_015488975.1 Campylobacteraceae bacterium
CAGGATGAGAGAATTGGCAAAACTTCCCTGGTTTACAGGTATCATTTTGATGCTTCTTATCTCTGTACCTTGGTATATTGCCGCCGAATACGAAACTCCCGGATTTTTACATTATTTTATAGTTGGTGAACATATAGACAGATTCTTAGATCCTGCATGGAAAGGAGATTTATATGGCGGTGTCCATAAAAGAGTTCATGGATATATATGGTATATGTGGCTTTATACTTCACTGCCTTGGGGATTGAGCGGATTGATTTTATTATTTAGGAATATTTTTAAAAAGCCTGCCAAAAAAGCACTTTTTAAAGCATTAAGAGATGATTCACTCTTTTTATGTGTTATCTGGATGCTTTTTATGATGATATTTTTTACAATAGGCTCAAACATGATATCAACTTATGTATTGCCTTCATTGCCACCATTGGCTATTGTTTTGGCAATATATTTGAACAGAAATAGTACATTTTTGGATAAAAATAAAAAGGTTTTATATTTTAATGCTTTCTTGGCACCTGTTATAATGATACTTGTAACTATCTATTTTTTCTTTCATCCGGCAACTGTTAAAACAGAAAAATTCCTAATGCAACGATTTGAAAAATTAGATACAAATAATGAGCCTGTATATTTTTTAGGAAAACAACCGTTTTCTATGAAGTATTATTATGGCAAGAAAATAACAATAACTCCTTTTGATAAATTTAATAAATTATTAAAAGAAAAAGATTTGAAATATTATGTTATTATAAATAAAAGTGATATTGATAAAGTTAAGGATATTGGTAAATTAACAAAACTCGACAATAGCTATGATTGTTTATTGTATGAAATGAAAAATTGAGTTGAATGTTAAAAAATATTAAAGCACTCGATATGCGCCAAATCAAAAAGTTTATCATAGGAGGTGGTAGTGCTACACTTTGCCATCTAGGAACTATGGCTTTTTTGATTTGGCTTGGAATAAATGCGACTATAGCTACTTCTGCTGGTATGATTGTGGGTGCTTTTTATAATTATATTTTTCAGTATTATTATACATTTAATTCCACCCAAAAACATCATAAATCATTTTTGAAGTATATAATTACCGTATCTATTTATTTTATCAGCAATTTATTATTGTTTACACTGTTTCATAATGTGTTACAATATGAAGTTTTTATTTCACAAATAATCACATCCGGCATAGTTGCCGTGCAAAATTATATAATATATAAAAAATTTGTTTTTTTAAGAGAGGATGCAGCTTATGAAGCGTAAAAAAGTTAGTATTGTTATCTCTTTGTTTAATGAAGAGGAAAATATTGCAAAGTTATTTGAAGAGTTGCATAAAGTAGAGTTGAAGTTACAAGATAAGGTAGATATTGAATATATTTGTGTAAATGATGGAAGTAGTGACGGCACACTTGTAACTTTAGTAAATTTGATGAAAAAATATAAAAATATAAAAATATATAATTTATATAGAAATTTTGGACATGAAGTCGCTATGAGTGCTGGGATGGATAATGCAAGTGGGGATTGTGTAGTTTTTATGGATGGAGACTTACAGCATCCTCCAAAATTGATAGAAGAGATGGTGAATGAGTGGCTTGATGGTTGTGAAGTTGTTTTAACAAAAAAAATAAGTAAAGATAGCGATAAAACTATGTTATACAAAATTTTATCATCAATTTATTATTACATGCTGGATAAACTCTCAGATATTAAAATACCTAAAGACTACCCTGATTTTAGGCTTTTAGACAGAAAGCAGATAGAAACCCTAAAACAAATCAGCGAACATGACAGGATGTTTAGAGGACTTTTGAATTTTATAGGGTTTAGCAATGCAAAAGTTATAGAATTTGAAGTTCCAAAAAGATTTGCCGGCAAAACAAAGTATAATTTTAAAAGATCTTTAGGTTTGGCAGTTGATAGCATACTGCAATTTTCTACAAAACCCTTAAGAATAGCAACTTATCTTGGGGTTATTTCTGTTTTCATATCAGGTATATTTGGACTGTATACTTTAGTGCAGTATCTGTTTTTTAATTTTGAGAGAACAGGATATGCAACTACGCTGATAATTATCATTTTCATGGGCTCAATCCAACTCATCATACTTGGAATTATTGGTGAGTATATAGGAAAAATTCATATTGAAGTTAAAAAAAGGCCACTTTATTTTGGAGAATTGATTGAAAATAATAGTTAATGCTGATGATTTTGCAAACTCTTTAAATATGAGTGAGATTGTATGCAAATGTTTTAATGATGGCTCACTCAACTCCACAAGTATTATGATCAATTCAAATTATCTTGACAAATCACTGAAAAAACTTGAAAAGCTAAGAGATATAAGAGTGTCACTTCATTTAAATATTGCTGAGGGAAAACCTGTATCAAAACCGGAAAATGTAACATACCTTTTAGA
>WFMT01000193.1 GCA_015488975.1 Campylobacteraceae bacterium
AATTATTGCGACTTTGTTTAAAAGTTTTGTTATCTGATAAAACTCCAATGAAAAGTCTGAACTTATATAATTATTTTTTCTTTTTTTAGCCAAATCAACTAAAAATTTTATTATATTATTTATCTGTATTTCTATTTTTTTCCCTATATTGTATATTGTAAAAAATATTATAATAAAAAATACCAACAGTACCAAGGCACTCTGTAAAGCTAAATTTAAAATATTTCTATCTATCTTCTTTATATCTTTTGCCAATCTTATATAGATAACTTTATGATTAATTGTATATTTTTTGGCAACATATAATAAATTTTTATTTAAAGTAACAGATTGTCTGATAGATGAGCCGTAAAATTCTCTACTGGCCTGCACTAACTCTGGTCTATACTTATGATTATCCATAGTCTTTTTATCTTTATCTGATTCAGCCAAAACTATACCATTTGCCGATATAAAAGTTACTCTTATATCTAAATTTTTTTTTATTTTTATTGCAAGATTATCCAAGTTTGAACTGTTTTGTAAATCCAATCTTATGAGTTTAGTATCATTTAAAAGAGAGTTTTTTGCCTCTGATATATATATATTTTTTATCCAGTAAGCTACTATTAGCCCCATTACAATAAAAAGCATTGCAAAAATAAGAGATAATTTTCTAAAATATATCTGATGCAGTTTTAACATAGCATGTAGCCCTCACCTCTTAAGTTTTTTATATACTCTTTGTCAAAATGAGGATCTATTTTCTCCTTAAGTCTATTAATGGCAACTACAACCGTTTTTAATTTTTTGTTACTGCTATCCTCCCAAACACTCTCCAAAATCTCTTCTGTGCTTAAAAGAATATTCGGATTTATCATAAAATAATTTAAAAGTTTTTTATCTAATTTACTCAGTTTTATCTCATTCTTACCTATAAAAACACTATTTTTTAATTTATTATATACAATATCTCTAAACCTAACGACATCTATCTCTTTGTTACTTCTTTTTAAAACAGCTTTTATTCTAGCTATTAACTCTTCCGGATTAAAAGGCTTGGTAATATAATCATCTGCACCACGCTCAAAACCAACCAATTTATCTTCATTGCTGTCTTTCGCGCTTAGATATATAACAGGAGTCATATAGCCGTCACTTCTTAGTTTTTGAATATACTCACTACCCTCGCAACCAGGAAGATTTCTATCCATTAGTATCAACGATATATCTTCTTCATCAAGTAAAGTATTGATTTTTGCAGTATCCATAAGTCCTACAACATCATAACCGTTTTTATGTAAAGTATACTCTATAAGTTCGAGTATATCTTTTTCATCTTCAACTGCAAGGATAGTTTTCATTTTTATACTCTTTGCAAAGTACCGCCTTCGTAAATATACAATATAAGATTTGCTATACTAATAGCGCGGTCTGCAATTTTTTCATTCCTTCTAAAAGCCTTCAATACTTTATGCGTTCTTTCAAAATCACTACTGTCTTCTAATTCTGATAATATCTTTTTTTCAAGCATACCATAAAGCTCATCAGTCTTATCTTCTTCTACTATTATCTCATGAAATATATCTTTTAACTCATCAATATCATCTATATTTATCATAGATATTGTATTTTCCAAGGCTTTAACTGTCGAAGCTTGCAAAGGAAGAACATATTCATTTATAATAGTTTTATCTATATATTTGCAGTATTGTATAAAAACTCTTATTAATGACCTTGTGTTTGAAGAAGCCCTCAAAATTTCATTGGTAATCTTTAAGTATGCAACAACTTCTCTTAAATCTTTAGCTTCTGGCGAGTGCAAGGCAAGGATTTTTATAATTTCATTATCCACATCAATCAAAGAGGAACTTATATTTTTAAGATGCAATTTTGCTTCACTAAATAATTCTTCACTGCAGTCTTTGGTTGCATTAAATAAAGTTTTATTTGCAGTTAAAACTTTATCTGCAATATTTCTTATACTATTTTTTACTTCCTTCAAATCATCATCATAAGTTTTTAACATTATCCAAATCTCCCTGTAATATAATCTTCAGTCTGTTTTTCTTTCGGATTTAAAAATATCGTTTCAGTTTTATCAAACTCTATCAAATCACCAAGATACATAAAACCTGTCATATCGCTTATCCTACTTGCTTGCTGCATGTTATGAGTCACTATCAAGATAGTTATCTCTCTTTTAAGCTCTATTATCAACTCTTCGATTGAAGCGGTTGATATAGGATCAAGTGCTGAAGTAGGCTCATCAAAAAGTAAAACTTCAGGCTTTAGTGCAACTGCTCTTGCTATACAAAGTCTTTGTTGTTGCCCACCACTCAACCCTGTTGCGCTACTGTTTAGCCTATCCTTTACCTCTTCCCAAAGAGCAGATCCTTTAAGTGCGATTTCTGCTCTATCAAGAAGTTCTGTTTTGTTTTTGATACCCAAAAGTCTAAGACCATAAGTAATATTATCTTTTATGCTCATAGGAAAAGGTGTCGGTTTTTGAAATATCATTCCTACTCTTTGTCTTAATTTGATAAGCTCATTCTCTTTTTTATAATCAAAGATATTTTCCGGTTTTTCTCCTTTATCATTATACAACAATATTTTACCGTCATATTGATTGCCAGGATACACATCGTGGATTCTGTTGTATGATCTAAGAAGTGTAGACTTTCCACATCCGCTTGGCCCTATAAGTGCCGTTACTTGATTGGCATAGACAGGCATATTGATATTTTTGAGTGTCGCAGAAGAGTTTTTGGGATAAGTAAAAGAAAATTTTTTGGTATCTATTGCTAATTTCATTGTTATTGTTTCCTTGGTTTAAAAATAAATCTTGTTGTAAGGTTGATAAAAAGCACCAAAAGTGTCAAGATAACAGAGCCAGCCCATGCAAGATTTTGGCTTGTTTGACTCGGAAATGTTGCAAGTTGATAGATACTTACCGTTAAAGACGGGTATTGGCCACTAAGACTTAGGGATAAAAAGTTATTGTTAGCAGAAGTAAAAAGAAGTGGCGCCGTTTCTCCTATAACTCTTGCAAATGCCAGTAAACCGCCCGTGATAAGTCCTGTTTTAGCAGCAGACAAAACGATACTTAAAATAACTTGAGCCTTAGATGCTCCAAGTGCAACACCAGCTTCTCGCAACTCCTGAGGCACCAAAGAGAGCATAGAATCAGTCGTACTTACAACGATAGGTATCATCATGATAGAGAGTGCGATAGATCCGGCCCAACCGTTAAAGCCGCCAAAAGGAACAACAAAGATACCATAAACAAAGATACCTATGACTATAGAAGGTGCACTCATCATAACATCACTAAAATTCCTGATGATCATAGCAAACTTTGAATTTGCAC
>WFMT01000194.1 GCA_015488975.1 Campylobacteraceae bacterium
AGTTCCATGGCAAATTTTTGAGCTTCATTTTTAGAAATCTTTCTAACCTTCATGGGTGCAATCATAATATTTTCAATGATTGACAAGTGCGGAAAAAGATTGAAATGTTGAAAAACCATACCCGCTTCTTCTCTTATTTTGTTTACATTTGTCTTTTTTTCATCAAGGTTTATGTCATCGACAATAATCTTTCCATCATCTATATCTTCTAATTTATTTATACATCTTATAAGGGTTGATTTTCCGCTACCACTTGGACCGCATATAACAACAACCTCTCCTTTTTTGACTTTAAAATTTATCTCTTTTAGTGCTTGAAAATCCCCAAAAAATTTATTAACACCATTTAACTCAATCATATTATCCATACAAATCTCCTTAAGCAAAATTGTAATATAATTATAGTTAAATCCAGTTTATATTTTTAAAGCTGGTCAAATTTAGTAAATGGGAACCTTTATGAAATATCTTATAAATTTTTTGGAAAGTAAAGATGTTAATGAAAGCCAAATCTTTTCTCACTTAAAATGCAGTATAGAAGAAGCAAATATACTTAAAATTTTAACACATAAATATATAGAAGGAGCGGAAGATATAATTGCCTCAATACTTCTAAAAGAGATATACTCATCCAGTAAATATGAATATGTCCAAAAAATAGAAATTATAAAAAATCTTATGGAATCGGGATGGATAGTAAAAAATTCAATCTCAAATATAAAAAATCTTGAATTATCCAACTTAGAATTGTTAAATGCAAATATATCTTTAAGTACAACTTTTTTAAAGCTTTTAGAAGATGGAAATTTTGATTTTATATTACCTGAGCTAAAGTCATATACTGATCATTTGGAATATTTGAAAGACCAATTTTTAAAAATAGAGTTTTATAGAAAATTGGCGATGTTAAGAAGTAATTTTAAAGAAAATTCACCGAATATCAATCGCTTAAAAGAGAGATTAAAATTGCTTGATAATCGAATTGGACAAAGATTGGAGCTTAGCAAATGTGAGCTGGCAGTTGAAGATATCTTTAAAGAGTATGAATTATGCGAAAAAGAAAAAATTATATTTTTATCTCTTTTAAAAGAAGAGTATAGCTCGGAAATCGAGAGCTTAAGGGAGATGAATACCCTGATAGATATTATAAGTAAAAATGAATATGAAAAGATAAAAAATCGTGCATTATTGGAAGAGAGTTCAAAGTTGATAGAACAGGGATTGATTGATTTTGATGAAGTTTTAACAACATTTGGCGGAATGAGCAGAAGTTTTTTTATATCTGAAGAAATTATACAAAAAGTAATAAGACCAAAAAAAGAGAAAGATAATAAAAAGATAAAATTAAATGTTCTGATAAAAGAACAAGATATTTTTGAATTAATTGAGCCTAAAACTACACTTGATGATGTTGTTTTGCATCCAAAAACAGAGAAAATATTAAGAAATTTTTTAAAGAGAATGGATAGAAAAGTTTTGAGTAGATTGAAAGATTGGGGCGTAATAGACAGAAAAAAAGGATTGGAAACACGAATAATGTTTTATGGGTATCCAGGAACCGGCAAAACAATAACAGCTTTATCTTTGGCAAAATCTTTAAAAAAGAGTATTTTGAATTTTGACTGCTCTAAAATACTTTCACAATATGTGGGAGAAAGTGAAAGAAATGTTAGAAAAATATTTGATACTTATTATGAATTATCTGAAAAAACAAAAAGTAATCCCGTATTGCTGCTAAATGAGGCAGATCAATTTTTAAGCTCCCGTTCAAGTGGACCAAATAGCAGTGCAGATAAAATGCACAATCAAATGCAAAATATATTTTTAGAGCAAATAGAGAATTTTAGGGGTATTTTGATAGCAACAACAAATTTACTGGAAAATATTGATACAGCATTTTCGAGAAGATTTGACTACAAAATAGAGTTTAAGAAACCTGATTTTAAGCAAAGACTTCTTTTGTTTAGTAAAAATTTACCCAAACATGCCTTGTATGAAGAAAATTTTAACATTAATGAGCTTGCCAAGTTTCCCTTGACTGGCGGACAGATAAAAATGGTTATAAAAAATACAGCATTAAGTGTTGCAGCCATGGATGATCCTGTATTTACTATAAAAGAGTTTACTTCTGCAATTAAAAGAGAAATAACAGGTTCATTTGGTGAGAGTAGCTCAATGGGTTTTATTGTTACCTAAAGTTACAACCAATAAAGTACTTTATTTATTGTGTAAATACTCACAATATAGGGAGTTATGAGCCTATAAACAATTCTCATAGTAACAATTTGTAACATAATAAATATATAAATTAATATATAAAATTAAATTTTTATACTAAATAAGATTAATTTTTATTTTAATATAGTATCATGTTCAAATATTTACTTCAAGGGGTCAAATTATGGGACATATGAATTTTGCTCATCCGTATTTTGGGGCATTTGTATTTTTAGCTCTTAGTTTTGGAGCATTTTTTGCGACAACTGTATTAGCAAGACTTGTTAGCAGAAAGTTAGCAAGACTTGATGATGAAAAATTGAAATTAACTATATACGAATGTGGTCCGGAAGTCACTAAACAGCCAAATAAAATTTCTGCTCAATTTTATCTTTTTGCATTATTGTTTATATTGTTTGATGTAGAGATTATTTTTATGTTTCCATGGGCTATTGATTTTAAAATTTTAGGATGGTTTGGTTTTGTTGAAATGATATCATTTATACTATTATTAGCAATTGGATTTATATATGCATGGAAAAAAGGAGCATTGCAATGGCACAGCATAAAGTAAATTATCTTCAAGACAGCGGGTTGCCAATAGCCTTGACAACTGTTGACAAACTTGTCCAGTGGGGCAGAAGCAACTCGCTTTGGGCATTAACCTATGGGCTTGCTTGTTGTGCTATCGAAATGATGGCAAGTGGAGCGAGTAGATATGATTTTGACAGGTTTGGCACTATATTTAGAGCAAGCCCAAGACAGGCTGAAGTCATGATAGTAGCTGGAACTCTAACGAAAAAACATGCTCAATTTATAAGAAGATTGTATGATCAAATGGCAGAGCCGAAATGGGTTATAAGTATGGGCAGTTGTGCAAATACAGGCGGGATGTTTAATACTTATGCAACGGTTCAAGGGGTTGACAGAGTTATTCCCGTTGATATTTATCTTCCTGGTTGTGCGCCACGACCGGAAAGTTTGCAATATGCAGTTATGATGCTTCAAAAACAGATTAGGAAAGAGAGTGCTTTTCAAAAGAGAAAGCCTAAAAGGTTGGTGTAATGAGAGAATATAAAAATAGAAAAAATGTTCAAAAAAAAGCATATTATAATGATAGATTCTGGGTAGCGCCACAGTTGCCTAAATTTAATCCGCAAGAGGATAAACAACTTAATGAAGATTATAAAAAAATAGATGAAAAATTTGAAATAAAAGAAGCTTTTATTCAAAGAAACCAATTAGTCTTAATAGCCAATTCAACTGATATAAAAGAGATATTGACTTTTATAAAAGATGAGTTATCATATACTGTTTTATCAGAGCTTAGCGCAAATGATTATTTGTCTCAAAGTGGAGAATTCGAAGTATTTTATCAGCTTCTTTCTATGACAAAAAGAAAAAGAATAAGAGTTAAATGTCGCATCAAAGAGAAAAGTGCTGTTGAGAGTGTATATACTGTTTTCAAAAGTGCAGATTGGGCAGAAAGAGAGATGCACGATCTTATGGGGGTAAATGTAAATAATCATTATAATTTAAAAAGACTTATCATGCCAGATGATTGGAGTGGACATCCACTTAGAAAGACTTATCCTCTTCAAGGAGACGAGGCGGCTTCTTGGTATGAGATAGATACAATTTTTGGAAAGGAGTATCGTGATGTAGTAGGCCCTGAACAAAGAGATCCTGCTAAAATTGATAGAAAAGATACTAAAAACTTTTCTAGAATTTTTCATGAAGTTCCATTTGGCTCAAATCCAAGCGAGGAAAAAACAGTTCAAGATTATCAAGAAGAAGATGGAGTATATTTTGTGAAAGAGCTTAAAAAAGAAAACTCCAAAGTCTTAAATACAAGAAGGTAAAAAATGCAAGCAGTAAACAGACTAAAACCATTTTTTGAAAATATAAATTTTGATAGAGATGACAACAAGATGGTCGTTAATTTTGGACCACAGCATCCCTCCGCTCATGGTCAGTTACGTCTTATACTAGAGTTGGATGGCGAAGAAGTTACAAAAGCAATTCCTGATATCGGTTATTTGCACCGCGGTATGGAAAAGATGGCAGAAAATATGATATATAATGAATTTTTGCCTACAACCGACAGGATGGATTATATAGCAGCAACTTCAAATAACTACGGCTTTGCTCACAGTGTAGAAAAACTTATAGGACTTGAGATACCAAGACGGGCGCAAGTTATCAGAATGATGCTGCTTGAGCTTAACAGAATCATATCTCATCTTTTTTGGTTGGCTACCCATGCACTTGATGTTGGCGCTATGAGTGTATTTTTATTTTGTTTTAGAGAAAGAGAATTTGCTATGGATTTGATGGAGGATTATTGTGGAGCAAGGCTCACGCATTCTTCTATCAGAATAGGTGGAGTTCCTCTTGATCTTCCAGATGGATGGCTTGGAAAATTGAGTGTTTTTGTGAATGCGATGCCAAAAAATATAGCTGATTATGAAGGATTGCTTGATCAAAACAGAATCTGGAAAATGAGACTTGAGAATGTTGGAATTATTTCAAAAGAAGATGCTATTAGCTGGGGGTGTTCAGGTATAGCTTTAAGAGCAAGCGGAGTTCAGTGGGATATCAGAAAAGAGGAGCCTTATGAGTTGTACGATGAAGTCGATTTTGAAGTACCATATACCGATAGATGTGACAGTTATGGAAGATATAAACTTTATATGCAAGAGATGAGACAAAGTATAAATATCCTTAAACAGCTTGCTCCAATGTATAATAAAACAGAACCTGAGATTATGGCACATGCACCAGAGTATATTTCAGCTCCAAAAGAACAGATAATGACGCAAAATTACTCATTAATGCAACATTTTGTACTTGTGACACAAGGCATGAGACCGCCTGTCGGTGAAGTATATGTGCCAACTGAGTCTCCAAAAGGGGAACTTGGTTTTTATATCAATTCACAAGGTGATCCTTATCCGTATAGACTTAAGGTGCGAGCACCAAGTTTTTGGCATACCAGTATATTGCAAGAATTGTTACCAGGTCATTATTTGGCTGATGTTACCGCAATAATCGGTAATTTAAACATAGTCTTTGGCGAAATAGACAGATAATACGGGAGATATGGATTATGAAAAGATTTGATTTAAGACCATTAAAAGATAAATTTTATGATAGAATGATTGAGTTGCTTGATAATAATTTGAAACCTGATGAAGTTGGTATTTTTTTATTTGAAGTTGGTGATTTTACTCCTATACAAAAGAGTGCTGATATTATAAAAGAAAATGGCCACGAACTTATGAATTCTTTAAAATTTAATGAAGCCGACTGGACTATAGTTGTAAAAAGGAAGGCAGTTTAATGCAATTAGGTATTGATAAGATTATATTTTTTGAGGGGAGAATATAAATTATGATGAGTATGGTGCGTTTTTCTACCTGGCAAGGAGATGTTATAGACAACAGGGATAAAAAAAGAGAACACTGGAGAAGGTCAACTTCTTATTTTCCTGAGATACACAGGGTGGAAAATGATACAGAAGCTTTTATAGGATGGGATGGATTTGTTCTTTTTAAAAAAGATGTAGATGTTGTGAAGCTTGCTATGAAATATGCCGCTCAATATCAAGTTTACAGCGAAGCTTGCGGAAGATGTACTCCCGGACGATGGGGCGGGCGGATTTTATATGATTTGCTTGATAAAATTGCAAGAGGAGAGGGAGAGCTTGGTGATCTTGAGCATTTAAAAGAAATCAGTGAAACTATGCAAGCAACAAGTAAGTGTGAGATAGGCAAGAGTGTTCCTACACCGATACTTGATATAATGAAATATTTTGAAAGCTCTTTTTTGGATTTGATTAATAATAAAAAGCCTTCGCCTGAATATCTAAATGATAATACTAATTATATTGCAGATATTACTGCCCCTTGTACCGATATGTGCCCTAGTCATGTTGATATACCAGCTTACATTGAAGGTGTCAGAGATCTTAAATTTGAGGAATCATTAAAAGCTACAAAGCAAACTATGCCGTTAGCTCATGTTTGTGGTCGCGTATGTCCTCATCCTTGCGAGGATGCTTGCAGAAGAGCAAATCTTGATGAACCTATTTCTATAATGGAGCTTAAAAGAATTGGTGCTGATTTTGAAAGTGACCATGTGCTTGATTTTATATATCCTACCAAAAAAGCAAAAGCGATAGGGAAAAAAGTTGCAATTATTGGTGCCGGACCTGCCGGACTTACCGGAGCTTATTATTTAAGTCTTGGTGGTGTGGAGTGTGATGTTTATGAAGAATTGCCGGTTATCGGTGGTGAGGTAGCTGTTGGAGTACCTGAATATAGAATGCCTTATGATAAATATCATAAAGATATTGAGTCTATAAAGGCTCTTGGTGTTAATTTTATATTGAATACAAAAGTTACAAAAGAAATGATGCAAGAGTTTGAAAAGACTTATGATGCTATACTGATAGCAACAGGAACAAGAATATCCAAAAAAATAAGAGCAAAAAATGAAAGATATGAAATAAACGGTTATTGGCCGGCTATAGAATTTTTAGATCAAATAAATTTGAGTGTAAAATGGGGTATAGGAGAAAATGTTGACTTAAGCGGAAAGACAGTAGTTTGTGTTGGCGGAGGTTTTACTTCAATGGATGTTGTAAGATGTGCTATAAGAGCCAATGCAAAAAAAGTGATACTTTTATACAGGAGAGATGAAAAAACTATTATTGGTAACACGAGTTATGAAGAGTATCACGAAGCAGTGGAAGAAGGGGTTGAATTTAGATTTTATTCTGCTGTTGAAGAGATAATAACTAATGAACAAGATAAGCTTGAGAGGTTGAAAGTAAATACTTTTGAACTTATACCAGATCCAAATGGCGGAAGAGCAAAAATGAATCATATTATTGGTGGCGACTATTTTATAGAGTGCGATTATTTAATTCCTGCTGTAAGCCAAAGCGCAAATCTTGATTTTCTACCACAAGAATGGGGGCTTGGTTTGACCAGCTGGGGTACATTCAAAACATTTAATAATACATATATGACAAATAAAATAGGTGTTTTTGCAGCCGGAGACTGCGAATATGGTCCAATGACTATCGTAAATGCTGTTGGACAGGCAAAAAGAGCTTCTTCAGTAATGCTCAGGTATTTAAAAACAGGAGAAGTTTTCTTAAGTGATGAAGAGATAATGGAAGATCACTTAAGGAAATTAAAGGTATATAATAAAAATGAAAAAATAACCGGATGGATTCCTGGCATCAAAAGAGAAATTAGCGAAAAATTAGACACCAATACAAGAAAGTATTCTCAAGAAGAGGTAAATTTCGGATTGACAAGAGATGAAGCCATAAATGAATCTGAGAGATGCATGCGGTGCTATTATATAGCAATGGTGGCAACAAGCTCAAATCATAAAGGTTTGACAAATGATTAATATAATAATAGATGGTCAAAAATTTAAAGCCAATAAAGGTGAAACTATCTTAGAGGTTGCCAGAAGGGAAAATATCTATATTCCCACAATGTGTCACTTGACAAAAACAACTCCTATTGCATCTTGCAGAATGTGTTCAGTTGAAATGGAGGGAGTGGACGGTTTTATACTCAGTTGTCAGGAAAAAGCAGTTGATGGAGCTGTTATCCATACCAACTCATCAGAACTTTATAAACATAGACAAAATATTATGAAACTATATGATGTAAATCATCCTCTTCAGTGTGGAGTATGTGATAAAAGTGGAGAGTGTGAATTACAAAATAAAACTTTGGAATTTGGAATTTCTTCGCAGGAGTTTACTGCAAAAGAGCAAAAAAGAAAAAGTAAGAAATGGAAAATTCTTGGATATGATCCTTATCTTTGTATCATGTGTGAGAGATGTGTTCATACTTGCAATGAGATAGTCGGGACTTCAGCACTTTATATAAGACCAAATGGTTATAACTCATCTATTGATAATGATATGAGAAAATGTATCCAATGCGGTGAATGTATAAGTGTTTGCCCAGTTGGTGCAATGATATCAAATGAATTTAAATATAGTGCCAATGCATGGGAATCCACCCAAATTCCAGCAGCTTGTTCTCATTGTAGCAGTGCTTGCTTTTTATATTATGATGTTAGGCATAAAAGCATAGAAGATCCTTCGCGAGTTATAACAAGAGTTACAAATGAATATGAATTTGCATCTTTGTGTGGGGCGGGTAGATTTGGCTTTGATTTTGCAAACAATAATGCAAAAAAAGATGAAAAAGTTTTTAGTGATGCTTTGGAAGCCTTTAAAAAAGCAGATACTATAAGATTTAGCTCAATCATAACAAATGAAGAAGCTTTAATACTTCAAAAACTAAAAGAAAAATTTAACTACAAGCTTGTAAGTCATGGTGCAAAAGAGTATCAAAAATTTTTAAATGGTTTTGCCAAAGAGAGTGGTCTTAGTTTGTATAATGGTGATTTGAAAGAGATTTCAAAAAGTGATATGATTATAACTCTTGGTTTAAAAATATCTACTGATAACCCTATGGTAAGATTTGCCGTTAGCGAGGCATCCAAGAAAAGAGGAGCCAAAATAGTCAGTATGCATCCTATAGAAGATTTTGTACTTCAAGATATAGTTACTGATTTTGTAAGATATGAAGTTGGTAGTGAAGAGGGAGTAATGGCTATCTTGGCAAAAGAGCTTTTACAAGAGTATGATATTGAAAGTAATTTGCAAGAGTATTTTAGTGAACTTGATGATGGCTATATAAGTGCTGAAACCAATATTGGCGAAGAAGAGATAGAAGAAATTATTAAAAAATCAAAAAGAGCAAAATATAAAACTCTCATCCTCGGCGAAGATTTATACTCTCATAAAGAATCAAAAAATATAGCTCTCATAGCAGGACTTATAGAAAAATACAGTGATTTTAAAGTAGTTATCATCCCGCCTCAAACAAATTCATTGGGAGTATCTTTGATATGTGATTTGGATGATAAAGAGGGAGATTATACTATCGGATATAATGTAAAAGGAGATTTTACTCTTAGTGCATTAGGAGATGGAGATCTTGATATGCCTGCACTAAATCAACAAGAAGGAACATTTACAAATATAGATAAAAGGGTTGTACCTACAAACGCAGCACTCTCTTATAACGGATATACCCTAAATGATATAGCAAATGCTTTAGGACTAAAAGCAGAGTTTACTATTGATTATACGAAACA
>WFMT01000195.1 GCA_015488975.1 Campylobacteraceae bacterium
ATCTAGAGCTGCACGCGATTAATCCAGCTGCAAAACTTGATTCAACACAAAAAATAAAAATGCAAAAATTAGAGAAAAATTATAAAGCATTAAATTCTGAAATTGCAAATGTTCAGATGGTAGATAATTTTAGCAATAACCTTACGTGGCAGAGCAAACGGCTTGCATATCTTCAATATCAAAGGCAAGCAGTAATTAATGAAATTAGGATTTTAAAAAATGAAGCTTTTAATAAAAATGGTTTCGACAGTTGGCAAAACCGTCTCATGAACGTATTACCAACAATCTGGATAATAAACTCAAGCATAAAAAGGATCGCTTACAATGAGCATATAAAGTACTATATAAGACAAGAAAATGAAAAGAAAAATGAAAAGTTGCATAAAAAGGAGGTGTGAAAAATAATGAGGTTGGATGGCGGTGTCGAAATTATCGATTAAAAAAATTAAAATTATTTAAGGATAAAAAAATGAAAAGAAAAGTTATATCAGTTGCATTGATTGCAGCATTAGGTTTAAGCGTTATCGGGTGTGGAAATGGAATCAATCATAAAAAGTTAGTTGAGCTAACTGGCGATAAAAATTTTTCACAAATCAAAAAAGCATGGAAAATTTCCATCTTACAGGATAAAAAAGCAAATGCTAAAATCTATACTTATTGGCTTGAAAAAAATGGTAAAAAAGCACAACCTACCTTTAATGCATCTGCGTTTGAACAAAGCTTCATGATGAAATACAATAAGGGAATTCAACAAACAAAAGTAAAAATGACAGAAATAAGAAAAAGTGTTTCTCGTATGATCTTACAAGCTGAAAAAGACCACAGCTCAGAAGTTAATTGGAATTTAGGCAGAGCCCTTAGAAATCAAGAACAAATGGCTAGTTTTAGCGCGTTTGAGAGTGCATTTATCCGAAACACTTATATCCCTTTTCTTTCAAAGCAACTTAAGCGAATAAGAATCGCAAATCAAAAATTAAAAAAAGAGGAACAAACAAGAGTTCAAAAAGAAATGAATCAATAGGAGTATAACAATGATAAAAAAACAAATATTTAACACAAATTCAAAAGGAGGTTTTTAAAATGAAATTTGAAATGATAAACGGAGAAAAATGGTCAGTTGAAACTAGATTAAGTGCTGACCAAATAATTGCTGATAAAATTAAGAAAACACCACTTTTTAATACAATTGAAATTTTCTATGATGAAAAATTAATTTTTTCCCTTAAAAAAGGTATTCTTTTATCATTTTGTTATTTGTACAGAGATTTTTATATAAATAGAATTGTAAAACTAATGCTCAAGAATAGTGATGTTAAGTGTTAAAAAACTCTCAATGGGGCAAGCTAGCACCTATTATTCTAAGGATAACTATTACACTAAAACTGTGGGCGAGTTGTATGGTAAAGGGCTAGAAAATCTTGGATTAAAAAAAGAGGATTTAAGTCACAAGACTTTTATCAATTTACTTAAAGCAACAAATCCCCGTACAGGGGAGTTGTTTACAGCTTCTAAAACAAAAAAAAGTGTTCCTGCGTTCGATCTTACTTTTACAGCTCCAAAATCGCTTTCCGTCGTTTTAGAGGCAGCAGTAAAATATGATAAAAGTCTTGCTTCTACTTTGGAAAATATCCACGATAAGGCGGTTAATTCTACACTACAGATGATAGAAAAAGAACATATTAAAACTCGTGTAACTAAAAACAAGAAGACAAGGGTTGAACATACTGGTAATATGATTGCTTCTAAATTTCAGCATGATACATCTCGTGAACTAGATCCACTTATACATACTCATTGTGTAGTTATGAACTTTACAAAG
Organism: Campylobacteraceae bacterium; assembly: GCA_015488975.1. Taxonomy (GTDB): domain Bacteria; phylum Campylobacterota; class Campylobacteria; order Campylobacterales; family JALSKU01; genus JALSKU01. The sequence goes on from WFMT01000195.1 coordinate 1,820, forward strand.
GGTAATGATGGTAAATACCGCACTCTTGATATGTCTTCACTTTTAAAACCGGGTAGTCCTATAGTTAAGAATTTAGGAAAATATTATCGACAAGTCCTGAAACAAGAGCTTCAAAAAGCAGGTGTTGAGATTCGTGTCACAGACCAAAAAGAGAATTTTTTTGAACTCAAAGAGGTAAAAAAAGAGGTAATTGATGAGTTTTCTAAAAGAAGAAAACAAGTAAAAAAAGAGGTCGAAAAACTTAAGAAAAAATATCCAAATATGAGTGAAACACAACTATATCAAACGGCGACGACTAATAGTAGAAATGCTAAAAAAGATGTTGATAGAGATAAGGTGCGAGAAGACAATTTAAAGGCGATGAGTAAATATGTAAATATAGAAGATATGTTATCAAAAGTCAAACAAAATGTAAAAATTCCAACACAAAACATAGATGAAAAGTCCCTAACAAAAATCATAAAAAAAGCTGAAACGCAAATAACAAACAAACATCACAACACAGTTGATAATGTCACAGACAAAGTGATTACATTATTGCCTGATAATGTGAATGTAGATATTGAGACAGTAAGAGAAGTTGTCAAAATCTCTAAAGAGTTGCAAAAGTTCAAAAAAGAGGAATTAAAACCACTCAGAACCATGCATGATGTCGCAAAATCTCAATTAAAAAAAACAAGGTTTAATGCAAGTGTGTTACACAAGGGTAACAGATTAAAAAAATTAAATAAAACACAAAAAGAGGAGATTAGAGAAAATGTTAACTCAAGAACGAAGTCAAGAGCTAAAACAAGCGATGCAGATAAAGTTACAAAACGATATTTTACAAAATATGCTAGAGATTCAAAAGAGACAAGAGGAGTTTATTTTAGAGATTCATAAAAATTTAAAGACCTTGACAGAAGCACTGCTACCAAACGAGCAAGAGGAATCAGGAGAAGATTTAAGCTTGAAAGATTTGATGTTGATTCAAAT
>WFMT01000196.1 GCA_015488975.1 Campylobacteraceae bacterium
AAAAAACAGGAACCAGTGCCATACTTACAAACATGCTTGAAAATTGTTCACTTTTATGGATAGATGAAAATGATGGAGATTTAAAAGCCGGAGAGTATGCAAAGGTTATAAGGCTGTAAATGATTATTAAAGTCATAGTATTTTTTATTTTGGTATATTTATCAGCTATGGCATATTTATTTTTTACTCAGGGCAGTAAGATATTTAACTTTTCTTTCGTGAAAAAAGTCAAGCCAAAGGTTTTAAGCCACTGCAAAAAGTGTAAAGAAGTTAAACTTAAAGTTAAAGGAGCTGTGCTTGATGGAGTTTTTAAAGATGAAAATTCCTCAAATCTTATCATTTATTTTGGTGGCAATGCCGATGATGCAACTGACTTTATAAAATATACGAAAGATTTAAAAGGGTTTGATGTTGTAGCATACAATTACAGAGGAAATGCCCTAAGCAGCGGTAAGCCCAGTGAAAAAAAACTTTTAAAAGATGCTCTGAAGATATATGATACTTACTCTAAAAACAAAGAAGTAATTCTCATAGGTAGGAGCCTTGGGAGCGGAATTGCCACTTATGTTGCGTCAAAAAGAAAAGCAAAAGGAGTTTTACTTATAACTCCTTATGATTCTATTGAAAACATTGCAAAAAGCAGATACCCTTTTTTCCCTATATCATTTCTTTTAAAATATAAGTTTGATTCTTACAAGTTTGTTAAAGATGTAAGTGCTCCTGTGTCAATATTTATGGTGGAAGATGACCAAACCATCTCAAACCGAAGGACTAAAAACTTAATGAAATACATAAAAGATCTTTTTTATGTCAAAATCTTCAAAAATGCAACTCATGCAAATATCTTGGAAGAAAAAGGGTTTCAAAGTGAGCTTGAAACAACTATTTTAAAATTTTAGGCAAAGTTATGCCCGTTTGTTTTTGATATTTTCCGTTTTTATCTTTATAAGTTGTCTTGCACTGCTCGTCTCCTTCTAAAAAAAGAACTTGTGCTATGCCTTCATTTGCATATATTTTTGCCGGAAGTGGTGTTGTATTGCTTATCTCTATGGTTATGTGTCCTTCAAATGCCGGTTCAAAAGGAGTAACATTTACTATGATGCCACACCTTGCATAAGTGCTTTTGCCAAGACAAATAGCAAGTACATTTGTCGGAATCCTAAAATACTCTATAGTTCTAGCGAGTGCAAAAGAGTTTGGAGGAACTATACAAACCTCACCTGTAAAATCCACAATATTTTTATCATCAAAATTTTTAGGATCTACTACTGTAGAGCTTACATTTGTGAAGATTTTAAACTCACTGCCCACTCTTATATCATATCCGTAACTGCTAACTCCATAGCTAACAACATTTTTACCGACTTGTTCTTCGCAAAAAGGCTCTATCATTTTTTCTTTGAGTGATTTTTCCCTTATCCAAGTATCTGATTTTAGTCCCATTTATATTCCTTTAATATTTCTTTAAAAATTTACAAATAAAAATTATGTTATTATATCAAATTAGTCCTAAGAGAATTCAAGGAGATAAAGTGGATTTAAAAGAAATAAAAGATTTGATGAGAACTTTTGATAAAAGTAGTCTTGGCAAATTAAAGTTAAAAAACGGTGATTTTGAGATATTTCTTCAAAAAGGCTCAAAATTGGAAAGTTTAGTCACCTCACAGCCCGTTGTTACTACGGTTGCAACTGAAGTTTCACCTATTGTAGAAAATAATATAATAGATAGTGATAAAACGGATTATATAAGATCCCCAATGGTTGGAACATTTTACAAAGCACCAAGTCCGGAATCTGCACCGTTTGTTCAAATCGGAGATAGTATAAAAGCCGGTTCAGCAGTAGCTATAGTAGAAGCTATGAAGATTATGAATGAAATCGAAGCGGAATTTGACTGCAAGATTTTAGAGCTTTTAGTTAGTGATGGCGAACCTATAGAGTTTGATCAGCCGATTTTTCGTATCGAAAAATTATGATTGATCAGATGAGGTTAAAATGAAAAAAATTCAAAAAATTCTTGTTGCCAACAGAGGTGAGATAGCATTAAGAGCGATAAGAACTATAAAAGAGATGGGCAAAGAAGCTGTTGCTGTTTATTCAACTGCTGATAAAGATGCCGAGTATTTAAAATTTGCTGATATGGCTATTTGCATAGGTAGTGTAAAATCAAATGAGAGTTATCTCAATATTCCATCTATTATGGCAGCAGTTGATATAAGCGGGTGTGATGCTGTATTTCCAGGATATGGATTTTTAAGTGAAAATCAAAATTTTGTTGAAATCTGTAAATATCAAAATATTATTTTTATAGGGCCATCAGTTGAATTAATGGCAACAATGAGCGATAAGTCAAAGGCTAAAGAAGTTATGAAAAAAGCTGGAGTTCCTGTGATTCTTGGAAGCGAAGGGGCCATAAAAGATATAGAAGATGCAAAAAAGTTGGCTAAAAAGATTGGATATCCTGTCATAGTAAAAGCAAGTGCAGGAGGCGGTGGACGAGGCATGAGGGTAGTAGAAAATGAAGATTATCTTGAAAATGCTTTCTTAGCTGCTGGAAGCGAAGCTTTAAATGCTTTTGGTGATGGCACTTTGTATATGGAAAAGTACATAAGAAATCCTCGCCATGTAGAAGTTCAAGTTGTAGCTGATAAATATGGCAATGCTATTCATTTAGGAGAGAGAGACTGCTCTCTTCAAAGAAGACATCAAAAGCTTATCGAAGAATCCCCGGCAACTATACTTGATGAAAAAACAAGACAAAAGCTTTTAAATACGGCAGTCAAAGCTACTAAGGCAATTGGATATGAAAATGCCGGTACTTTTGAATTTCTTGTCGACAGTGATAAAAACTTTTATTTTATGGAGATGAATACAAGACTTCAAGTCGAACATACAATAAGTGAGATGGTAAGCGGTGTTGATATAGTAGAGCTTATGATAAAAGTAGCCGAAGGAGAAAAGCTTCTTTCTCAAGATAAAGTTCATTTAAAAGGACATGCTATTGAGTGCCGAATTACAGCTGAAGATCCTGAGAAATTTATACCAAGTCCAGGTAAAATAACCAAATGGATAACTCCTGGCGGTAGAAATGTCAGGATAGATTCTCATGTATATTGTAATTATACAGTTTCACCTTATTATGACTCTATGATTGGAAAACTTATTGTTTGGGGAGAAGACAGAAGTAGTGCGATATCAAAAATGAGAGAATCTTTAAATGAATTTCGTGTTGAGGGGATTAAAACTATTATTCCTTTTCATAAAAAAATGATGACGAATATAGACTTTGTAGAAAATAATTATGATACAAATTATTTAGGATAAAAATGAAAAAGGTAATATTGTTGTCTTTTTTTTCTTTTTTGATTTTGCAAGCTAGTTCTTTGCAATGCAAAAAAAACAATAATACTATAACTTGTACATATTTTGCTGATAGATCCGATAGCTCAAAAGATGTAAGATTAAAATTTGACTGGATATCACCTGCCTCTCCAAAGGATGACAGAGTAAGATATATAACTATCCCTGCATATTATGGTTCAGCTTATGATTACCGGTTGTTACCGGGAAGAGTAAAAGGCATCTGGAAAGTTGTTGTTACAAGAATGGATACTAATAAAAGTGTTCAAACAACTTTCGATATCAATGAAACCGAAGATGAATTTTTTAGAAATTAATAGCTAACTTTACGCACTATAGCAAACTTTGCTCATATAGTGCGTAAGAATTATCTTGGTGCTCTTATTACTTGTATCCTTGCTTTAGAAATGAGTTTATCAAAATATGACTTAATAATGCTTTTTTCTCTTTTATCCATGATTTGGGCAAATATTTGATTTTTAACTTTTTCATAGGGAATTACTTTGACATTTATCTTCTTTTTAATATAAAAGGTCATATAAGTATTGTTTAGTGTTAGTATAGGTGTAAAATGATTGCTTTTAGTGCTTCTAAATATATAAAGCAACTTTGGATTTAATTTTTTACTTTTTAAAATAATATCTTTTTTTATGATATTTTTATAATTTATTAGGGGATTTTTTATCATTTGTTCAAGAGTATTTCTATCTTTTGAGCTGTATTGGACTACTTCTATCATTTGTGGTATTGAAAAGAGATTTAGATTTGTTTTATAAAATTTCCTCATTTCATTGTCAGTTGCTCTTTTTATTCTATCCGATGTTATTTGTTTAAATAATTTTCTTTTTTCAATTTTTAAAGCTAAATCTCTTTTATATTCTTTTAAATCGATACCTTTTTTTTTCAAAAAATCTTCAAATTGTTTTACAGAAATACCCGCTTTTTGACTGATTTTGGCTATTGCGTTGTCAATTTCCAGACTACTTGCTTGCAGATTATCTTTTTTTATGAGAGTCTTTTCCAATTTCTCTTGAATTAATATTCTTACCGCTTCTTTTGATGGAATATGAAATTTTTGGGAATAATTTCTAATTTCCAATAAAGTTATTGGAGAGTTATTGACTATCATGGAGACTGCGTCTACTAACCCGGCATAAGAAAAGCTGCTCAAAGCACACAGCACTAGAAGATATTTGATACCTTTTTTAATCATAAGTATTCCTTCATAAAAAAATTAGAAAAGATTTTATCATAAATTTTGGAAAACTCTGCTAAAATTAGTACAATATTTTCAAAAGGCATTATTATATGGTTGTTACTCGTTTTGCACCAAGTCCTACAGGCTATCTTCACATAGGGGGGCTTAGAACCGCACTTTATAGTTATCTTTGGGCTAAAAAAAATAATGGTAAATTTCTTCTTCGTATCGAAGATACCGACTTAAAAAGAAACTCCAAAGAAGCCGCAGATGCTATAGAAGAGGCTTTTAAATGGGTTGGATTAAAGCAAGACGGTGATATTTACTATCAATCAGATAGGATGGATATATATAAAAGTTATATCCAAAAACTTCTTGATGAAGATAAAGCTTACTACTGTTATATGAGCAAAGATGAGCTTGATGAGCTTAGGGCAACTCAGATGAAAAATAAACAAAGACCCAGATACGATGGAAGATATAGAAATTTTACAGGAAGTATACCTGATGTAAAACCTGTCGTGAGGATAAAAACACCAGTTAATGAAATCATAAAATTTGATGACGGTATTAAAGGTATGATTAGCGTCAATACCGATGAAGTTATGGATGATTTTATTATAGCCAGAAGTGATGGGAGTCCTACTTATAACTTTGTAGTTGCCATAGATGATCATGAAATGGGAGTAACCGAAGTCATAAGAGGCGATGATCATCTCTCAAATACTCCAAAACAAATAATAGTTTACAGGGCATTGGGGTTTGATTTGCCTAAATTTTATCATGTACCCATGATACTGAATCCAAATGGTAAAAAACTATCTAAAAGAGATGGAGCTATGGATGTTATGGAGTATAAAAAAGAGGGATATCTGCCCGAGGCTCTTCTTAATTTTTTAGTAAGGTTAGGCTGGAGTCATAAAGATCAAGAGATATTTTCTTTTAAAGAGATGCTTGAGCTTTTTAATCCTAAAGATATCAATAAATCAGCTTCAGCTTATAATGCAGAAAAACTTTTGTGGCTGAATTCTCATTTTATAAAAAACAGTAGTTATGAAAGACTGATCAAAGAGTTAAAGTTTTTTGATTTAAACTTAGAAAGTATTGAAAAAAAAGAGATTTTAATTGATGCTTTAAGAGAGAGAGCGAAAACTTTAAAAGAGTTTGCTGAGAAATCAAGATTGATATTGGATGAACCACAAGACTATAATCAAAAGGCGGTTAAAAAGTTTTTAAAAGCAGAAGCGATTGGAATTGCAAAAGATTTTTTAAATTATTTAACTGTTTATAAAGAAGATTTAAACAATTCAAATGATTATGAGATATTTATAAGTAAATTTTTAGAAGAGAAAAACTTGAAGCTTAAAGATATAGCCCAAATCATAAGGATATCTATAGTAGGAAGTGCAGTAAGCCCGTCAATATATGATATTATGGCTATTGTAGGACAAAATGAATTAATCAAAAGAATAAAAAAATTAATAAAATTTATGGAGGTTTGAAATGAGTAAAACTAAATGGGAAGAAAAGTGTTTAGAGTATCATGTTGGTGGCAAAACAGGAACTTTGCTAAAAAAACCCTGTGATACGGCAGAAGAGCTTTCTATGGCATATACCCCGGGTGTGGCAGTACCTTGTTTAGAGATAGAAAAAGATGTATCTCTTGCTTATAAATATACAAATAAAGGCAATTTAGTGGCAGTTGTCAGTGACGGAACAGCAGTTTTGGGACTTGGGGATATTGGGCATCTTGCAGGAAAGCCTGTAATGGAAGGCAAAGGAGTGTTATTTAAGAAATTTGCCGATGTTGATTGTGTTGATATAGAACTTAATGTAAAAGATACCGAAGATATCATCAAAGTTACCGCTGCTATCGCAGATAGTTTCGGGGGAATAAATCTTGAAGATATCAAAGCTCCTAAATGTTTTGAGATAGAAGATAGATTAAAAGAGATATG
>WFMT01000197.1 GCA_015488975.1 Campylobacteraceae bacterium
GCAATGATGGTAAAGATTTAAAAGAGCGATTTGAGCTTATTACCGGCTCAGCAAAAGAAGCGATTGAGACACTTGATTTAGAAAATGTAATCAAAAATGAGCATGTTAATAATGTAAAAAACTTGATTCAACAATCTCAAGAGATGCAAACGTCTAAAATTTCAGTTGATGATCTAAAACTTGCGAACCAAGTACAGCACAAAACTCAAAGCATGGATGCTGGCAGAGAGAAGGCTTAAAAATGAGATACACGGATCAAGAAATAAATGACTTCAAAAATAGAACCAATCAAGAGCTGATGATTCAGAATCCTCAGCCGGTTCTTGACGACCTTGGTATTGACTATAAAGAGATAGGAAACGATTCATATAGAATGAATTTACGAGGGGAGAAAACTCCTTCTGCTTTTATCTCTTTAAAAAATGGACTTTGGAAATATAAAGACTTTGGGAATGGGCATAATGGTAGCATAGTAAATGTCGTGATGGATGCAACTCAAAAAGATTTTAAATCAGCATTAAATTATTCGCTGCAAAAATTAGGAGTTAAAAACTATCTTGACGAAGCATTAGAATCTAAAAGCCAAAATTACGAACTGTCTCAAGCTGATAGAGAACGAATCAAACAGCAAAGAGAAGCCAATAAGCAAAAAGAGCGTTCTCATGCAGTTTCAAAAGTAACAGGGACTTATGACATATCAACGAATCAGCTCGCAGTTGATTATCTTAGAGCAAGAGGTATAGAAAAAATACCACCTCACTTTAAAGTCATTAGTGGAGAGTATGAAAATAAAAGTGGTGACCTAAAAAAAGTGTTTGGTGTTGGTGTTCTAACCCAAAACGGTGGAGCCGATATTCATTTTTTAAAAAAGATAGGAGACCTTAAAACTTTTCAAATCGGAGAAAAAGACATCTCTTTCTTTAAAAACCAAAATAGTAAGAAAGTAGCAGTATTCGAATCTAAGCTCGATTATGCAGCAGCTTATCAGCAGATGGACTTATCAAAAGTAAATGTTGTAATTGCTAACTCAACCACAAACGCTCAAAAAGTAGCAGGTGTTTTAAAAGAGAACGATTTTGAGATTCCGCCGATGGTCTTTAATCAAAATGACCTTGCCGGATATAAATTTGTCGCAAATATAGCTGAATCAGCAGAACTAGATGCAGTAAAAAGCATTAACTACAATGTAATGAGCGAATATGGTCAAGATATAAACGACTTATTACTTGATAATCAGAAAATAGCAGATCGAATTGAGATAAGAGATGTTGAGTATTTTCAATCGATTGCAAATAATCTGGAGAGTATAAAAAAGATGCAACAGACTCCAGCTGTAACAATACAAGATTTAAAAATAGCAAATAATGTAACTCAAAGTCATGGAATGGAAAAAGAGAGATAGTTAAAGTTTTTGAGCGAGAGATTTTATCTCTTGCTTGAGATGTTGCATCTGCATATTTTCATAATAAAGATTCAAAAAAGGTTCAACCCATCCCGGCATAGGGTTGGAACGACCGTATTTAGCAACAGTAGAATACGGCATATTTACAAGTTGTGAAAATTCTTTTAAATTCAAATCGCAACTATGCAATTTTTCTTTAAATCTCTCTAGTGTCAATTTAAGTTTCCTTTGATTATATCTTTAATATGAATGTGATTATATCATATAAGGATAAAAAAATACAAGAAATTAGCTTAATATGATAAAAATACTTGTATGTTATATCTTAATAGGATATAATATACTTATAAAATAACCTAAAAGGATATAAAAATGCAAAATAAGTTATTACAAACAAAAAAAATAGAGAAATTAGTTTTAAAAATGGTGCGTATTGTAAAAGCTGATACGGGTGGAAGTAGAGTGTATGCTGATATGCTTCTTTCTATGCTACCAAATTCAAATCACAAGGTAAATTTGTCATACTGGTGCTACAAAGCAGATGCAAAATGGATTGGAGATAAAAAATGAAAAAGCAATTTCTATTTTTACTTCTATTTTTATTTTCAAATTATCTTTTTGCTCAAGCTATATCGGGTTATAGTACGCGTCCGACTAGGGCGCAAATTATTAAAGATGTAAATGCGCAAGCAATGAGTAAATATAAAGATCACTTTGAAGTTATCTCTCCAGCGGCATTAATAAGTAAACGTATTTTGTCTGCTAGTGCATTAAAACAAGCCAATAAGAATAATGCTACAATTAAAAGTTATTTAACTGATAATACTACTTTTTCATCTCCAGCTAATTTTGCTAAAAATATTGAATGCTCTTCAAAGGTTAATTTGTCGCTTTGGAGCGCAGCTGTTTATGATGTTAATCCACGAAATGGCATGGTTAGCTGTCTTCTTGCACCTAATGGTAATTTAAATAATCCAATTGGAATTTTTAAAATCTATTATCCTAAAGCAAAAGCTCTTTTTACTGAAAATATCCAAGCTGCAAAAAAGCATGAGGCAACACTAATTGCTCGTTCAAAAAAACAATTTGCTAGCGTATATAACATGATTCAATTACAAGAAAATAAGTTAAAAATTGATAACCAAGCTGGCCAGACACATTTAACTATCCCAGAAGTTGCCACAGCCGCAATATTAACTAATGGCTCTATTATCGATATAAAAGCCACTCGTGATACTGGAAAACTTCAATTTAAGCAAGGGTTTACAGTACCTAAAGATGCAAAGATTATTACACCATCAGTTGAATCATTGTTCTCTACTTATGTTGGCTTTGGAGACTTAAGTATGGGGTATTTTGTCGCACTACTTTCTTTTTTTGTTATCTATGCCGCCATCTTTCGCGGCATAGAATTTTGGGAAGAGAAACATCAAAATAATAATAGACACATAAGGTGGGGAATTGGATTCATTCTAGGACTCTTACTATTCATTCCTACAACACAATATTCTTATGCTAAAAACAGTATAGCAATGGGTGGCGGTAATAATACTAAAAAAGTATTAGCAGGATATGATATTATGCA
>WFMT01000198.1 GCA_015488975.1 Campylobacteraceae bacterium
ACATTCTCCTTTTAAAACATTTAATATATTTTTAGTGCATCTTACATTTAAAAGTACATCTAAATTTGCCAGACCGATATCCGCATCAAAAAGAGCAACTTTATAGCCCGCATCTGCAAATAGAACAGCTGTATTGACACTTATCGTACTCTTTCCTACGCCACCTTTGCCACTTGTGATAGCTATAAATTTTGTATGAGGAGTATCTTTTTTAGTATTTGATGTTACTATATCTTTTAATTTAGTTGCTTGGTTTTGCATTTTTTTCCTTTGTAAAACCATCTAGCATACATTGTATCAAATATTCACTGCTTGCACAAAATATGTCATCTGGTACTTCCTGCCCGACTGAAAAGTAACTCAATGGTTTTCCGATTTCTTTTGTAAAAGAAAAAATATTACCAAAACTTTTTGTCTCATCGAATTTTGTAAATATTATCGTATCAATGCCCAAGTATTCAAAGTTTTTGTATATTTCTCTCAAATCCTCAAGTTTGGTACTTGAAGAGAGGACAAGATTTACATCAATGGTTTCATTGGATCTTTTTAAAAATTTTTCTATTTTTTCCAACTTGTCTTTATCATATTGAGAACTCCCTATGGTATCTACTAGTATGGTATCGCAAAATGAAAGAGATGTGATAGCTCTTTTGAAATCTTCTATATCAATAACATCTTCTATGGGTAATCTCATCATTTTTGCATACTGAAAAAGTTGTTCCACTGCACCTATTCTGTAAGTATCAAGCGTGATAATTCCCACTTTTTCTCTTTTCTCTTTTAAATAAGAGTACCTAGCAGCCAATTTTGCCAAAGTAGTAGTTTTTCCAACGCCTGTCGGTCCGACAAACATCATAATTCTTTTTTTATCTCTTTGCGTATCGCTTTCTATTCTAACAGGAACCATTTTTCTCAGTAAAACCTGAAAATATCTTTTGACTGTTTGGCTATTTTTTCTCATATTGTATGGCATGTGTTCAAGTGTTAATTCCATTATAGAGTCTAAATCATTTTGATTCATTCCGCTAAACCTAGCTTTTTTGTAAATTTCAGAAAATTCAGAGGGTATGGATAGCCCATCTCTCATCGGAGCTTTTTCCTCCCAGAACATTTCTTGAATCAGTTTGACTTTATCTGAAAGATTGTAAATTTCATTTTTTATTTCTTTGAATTCTTCATTATCTTTTTTATTTTTAAATCCATCTGAATTATTTTCTTCATTTTTATATGATTTGACTGTTATATCTTCTATTTGTGATATTTGTTTGGCGGCTTTGGATAGATCCAAAAGTACATCGGTACTGCTTTTTTTCTTTTGTACTTTTTCCTTTTTTAACTCTTTTTCTTCAACAGCAACCACTACTTCATAAAGTGCACTCTTGTTAAAAGTCTTTTTCCTTATCTCTTTGGTACTTACTACAAGAGCATTCTCACCACATTGTATTTGAGCTTTTCTAAGAGCTTCGGAAGGTGTTTGTGCATTAAAAGATAAAAGCTTCATAAGCTCCCTTAATTTTTTTTCTATATGACTTTAATATAAAGTCTTTGTTCAATTGCAACTGCCTTAAAGGCAAAATAACTGATTCTCTTTCAAACCATTTCGTATGAGGTATTTGTAAAAAAGGTTTTATTAATGTTATTTTATCATAAAAAATTATATCTAAGTCTAAAGTTCTAGGAGAATTTGGAAAATATCTTTTTCTGCGGTATTTTTTTTCAATTTTAAGTAAATATCTAAGCAGCAATGCAGGGGATAAATCAGTTTTTATAAGGAATATAGCATTATAAAAATCATCCTGGTTCAGATATCCAAAAGGAGGATTTTTTAGTATAGACGAAGCTTGCAATATATTGATTTTTAAATCTTTAGACAAAAAATAAAAAAGTTTTTGAAATCTTCTTCTACAATCTCCAATATTACAGCCTACACCAATGATTGCATAATGTTTATTGGTATATTGTTTTTTTGATTTGTAAGGGAAGCATGTGCTTTTGAAAAATTTCATCTGATATATTATAAAACTTGAGCACCATTTTTGGTCATTACTAACATATCTTCTATTCTTACACCAAATTCATTTGGTAAATATATGCCGGGCTCTATCGTAAAAATCATATTTTCTTCTATTACAGTTTCACTTCTTTTTGATATAACTGGCAATTCATGGATATCAAGCCCTACGCCATGACCTGTTGAATGAATGTAGTATTTCCCATATCCTGCTTTTTCTATAACATCTCTTGCAGCCTTATCTATATCTTTTGCTTTTGTCCCTACTTTAGCATATTTTATAGCTTTTTCTTGGGCTTTTAAAACAATATCATATATCTTTTGCTGTTTTTTATCTTTAAAATTTTGTTTTTTACTGAAATTTAACTCTTTTTCAGTATTATACTCTATAACTCTTGTTCTATCGCTGCAATATCTTTGATATTTTATGCCAGCATCAAGCAACAAAAGAGTATCTTCTTGCAGTTTTGCATCTGTTGGCAGAGAGTGAGGTTTTGCTGCATTTTTATCTATGGCTATTATTGGATCAAAACTTGAAGTCAACTCTCCATATTGGCATAGTATTTCGTTGGCTTTGAAAAAAAGTTTTTTTTCACTTTTTCCATTTCCGTTTAGCCGAAGGTATTTTGCAAAATTTTCAAACCCTTCACTTCCTAATGAAACAGCTTTTTTCACTTTTTCTATTTCTTTCTCATCTTTAATAATCCTCTTTTTTTGAGAAAAATTTTGCTTTGAAAAAAAATAGCAATTTAAATTTGAACTCAACTTTTCAAAGTTTGCTACACTCCAATCAAGAGGATCATATATAACTTTTTTTATCTTATTTTTTCTTAATATTTGTCTTGAAGTTTTATATATATCAAAATCGCTATTGATTACTTCAGCATTTTTGATATTTTCTTTTGCTTCAGTGATATATCGTCCGTCAGTTACAAAAAAAGCTTCATTTCCAAATTTTAAAAAGATTGAGTTATCACACGAAAAGCCACACTCATAATATATGGCATTTTCGTTTTTTAAAATGAAATTCATTTTTTGCTTTGCTCTTGAGCCTTTTGTTGTTCTTGCATAGCTTTTATCTCGCTAAATATCTGAAGCATTCCTATCATCCCAAGATGGTATCCAAAAGGTCCAAAGCCTGAAACTTGACCTTGACAAACAGGGGCAATTAAACTTTTTTCTCTAAATTCTTCTCTTCTGTATATATTGCTGACATGTACTTCGATTGTAGGTAGTTGTACTGCGGATATGGCATCTCTTATGGCTATTGAAGTATGTGTGTAAGCTGCCGGATTGATAATGATACCGTCAGCATCTCCTAAACACTCTTGGATCTTATCTACAATTTCTCCTTCAAGATTTGATTGATAAAATTCAACTTCAATTTTATTTTGTTCTGCGACTGCTTTTAGTTGAGCATTAATCTCTTCAAGCTTCATTGGACCATAGATATTTTGATCTCTAAGCCCAAGCATATTCATATTTGGTCCGTGGATAACAACAACTTTCATTTTTTACCTTTGTGTATAAATTTGGTTGCTATTTTATCTTTTTATTGCTTATATCGAGGTTATATTTTAAGATTGGTACATGATATCTCTCAAGCTGGTGTTGGCGGATATCATGTATGTTATTTAATCAATAATTTATAAAAACATGCAATACAATACGATTTAACGGCCTATTGCTGTATTTTATAATTGTTCTTCCTTTGTAATTACCAACATTTTTGTATCCTATAAACTTTCTTTGTTGACTTTCGTTGTATTTTGTGACACATTTTCTTTGAGTTGTGTAAGTGGTTGTTCCTGCATTATTGTTTTGATCTGATAAATTTTTACCTATCAGTGTTCCTAATATCGCTCCACCTACAGTAGCAGCAGTTTTGCCACCTCCACCGCCTACTTGATGCCCTATGATACCACCTGCAACCCCACCTATTAGTGCACCTACTGTCCCACTGTTTGAATTTGTATTGTTTACTGGTACTTGCTCGTTCCAACACTCTTGATATGGGGTTCTTGTTGTAACCATTCTGTATACCGGTTTACTTCTTATAACAGGTATAGAGTCAGAAAATTGAATACTCTCAGCCAATAGAGAAATTGGTATTATAAATAATATTGCAGTTATAATTTTTTTCATTTTTTTCTCCTTTTTTATTTTTTATATGCTATTATACAATAATTTATTAAACAAAAACTAAATATAAAAGTTGCAACTGTTTTTTTACAAAAAGTACAGTTTAATAGAAGGAGATTTGTAGGTGAAACACTTAATCAATACTAAAGATTTTACCAAAACTGAGATAGAAAAGTTGTTTGAAAGAGCAGAAGAGTTTCTTGATGAGAAGCCAAGGAGTATCTTACAGGGTAAAAATATTATAACGATTTTTTTTGAAAATTCTACTAGAACAAGAAGTAGTTTTGAAATAGCTGCAAAAAGACTAGGCTCAAGCGTAGTGAGTTTAGATGTATCTAAAAGCTCTTCAAGCAAAGGAGAAACATTGTTTGATACTGCTGCAAATCTGGATGCTATGGGGCCAGATGCCATCATTGTCAGGCATAAAAATGCAGGAGTTCCAAAAATACTTTCAAATTATATAAATTGTCCTATTATAAACGCAGGAGATGGAAGTCATGCTCATCCTACCCAGGCACTTTTGGATCTTTTTACCATAAAGAAGTATATTAAAAATGTAAAAGGAAAGAAGATAGCAATTGTAGGTGATATAAAAAACTCAAGAGTGGCAAATAGTAATATAGAGTTACTGAGTCTCTTCGGACTTGATATAACTCTTGTTGCTCCTCCGCATTTTTTGCCAAAAACAAATCTTAAAAAATGCTATGATTTGAGTGAAGGTATAAAAGGAGTTGATATCATCATGAGTCTTAGAACTCAAAGCGAAAGACATGCAAATCAAATATATGCATCATTGAAAGATTATGCAAATGATTATTGTATAACCAAAAAAATTTTAGCAGATAAAGATGTAATACTGCTGCATCCAGGACCTGTAAATAGAAATATAGATATAGATGATGAAATCATGAAAGATCCAAGATGCAAAGTGCTTGAGCAGGTAAAAAACGGAGTAGCAGTGAGAATGGCAGTACTTGAAAAGCTTATTAGTTAAATTTTTGAAATACTCCTATTTTTCTATTTTTAAAAACTTTATGGTGTAATTCTACCATGCCTTGCATAGAGATATAAATACCTTTTTTATGGTTTGAAAATAAAAATCCAACAGCTATAGAAAAATTTGAAGTAGCTTCTATTTGTCGTATACTAAAAGGAACCATGGCTCCTGTTAAGACAATTATTTTGTTTTTTATTCTTTCTTCTAAGAATATTGCTGTTTTATCTATTGTATCAGTACCATGAACAATGATGATTTTTTTACAATCACTATCTTGAATTTCTTTAAGCATGAGACTTCTATCATCATCATTTATATCCAAACTGTCTTTTGAAATGATAGCTTTTATATCATAGTTTAAGTTATTTTGGTATTTTAATATATTCTTTATCGCTTCATTATTTTTAGCCACTTCAAGTTTTCCATTTAGAGGATTGTATATTTTATTGAAAGTGCCACCGGTATTTAGTATAAATATCTTTTTCATCTATTTTTTCCTTTAAGAATAATTGTATTTCATTGTGATAATTATATCGCAATAAGTCTATTTTTGATATAATTACTGACCTTACGCACTTTTTTCTCGAAAAGTCTTACTTTTCGTAGCTTCAAAGGGCTGTAGGGACTTTAGTTCCTGCCACTATAGGGAGCTTTGCTCATTATGGTGGATAAGGTCAGATAATAAAAAAATATTTTATTTAAGGAAATAGCCAAATGAATAATTGGAATCTTGATGATCTTTTTAAAAGTGATAAAGAGCTTGAAAAAAGTGTCCAAAAAATAGACTCAAAGGCACAAAAATTTGAAAAACAGTATAAGGGAAAATTGTATAGCATAAAAACAAAAGATTTTATAAAAGCATTAAAAGTATATGAAAATATACTAAATTCTATAGGCAGAGCCGGCACTTATGCATTTTTAAAATTTGCTAGTAATTCTGATAATGGTGGATTTTATGCCAAATACTCTTCCAAGTTTAACATAATACAAGAAAATTTACTTTTTTTTGAGCTTGAGTTTAACAAATTACAAAAAGATAAACAAAAAAAGATTATAAAAAAATCTGGTTTATATGAGCATTATTTAAAATCTTTAAAAAAAGAGAAAAAACATCAACTTTCAGCCAAAGAAGAGAAAATATTATTAAAGAAAAGCCTGACAAGTTCAAGAGCTTTTAGCAGATTGTTTGATGAGCATTTTAGCAGATTGAAATTTGATTTTAATGGTTTGAAAATCAGTGAAGAAGAAATTTTGTCAAAACTTTATTCAAGCGATAGAGTAGTAAGAGAAAAAGCAGCAAAATCTTTAAGTAAAGAATTGAAAGATAATATTCATTTAACTTCATATATTTACAACATGGTAAAAACTGATTTAAAAATTGAGTGTGATATAAGGAGATACAAAACAGTAGAAGAACCAAGGCATATAGACAATCAAATAACACAAAAAAGTGTAGATGCCCTTATAAATACGGCTTCTAAAAATTTTTCCCTTAGTCAAGAATATTATAAAATAAAAAAAGAAATTTTGGGATATGAAAAATTATTTGATTATGATAGATATGCGCCTTATGAAAATGAGAGTGAAAATATATCTTTTGACGAAGCAAAAGAGTTAGTTTTGGCGGCATTTAAGAATTTTGACAAGAAATTTTATAAAATTGCAAAAAAAGCTTTGGATGAGGGATGGTGTGATGTTTTTCCAAAAGATAAAAAAAGAGGAGGAGCCTTTTCTCACCCGGCATCCACAGATACTCACCCTTATGTTATGTTAAATTATACTTCAAAAAGAAGAGATATTTTTACAATTGCACATGAGTTAGGCCATGCAATTCATCAATATCTATCAAGAAAAGTAGGATATATCGGTAGCGATACACCTTTGACCACTTCAGAAACTGCATCAGTATTTGCTGAAATGCTATTATTTGATTATATTAAGACAATTACTCCAAAAGAAGAGTTGTTGGGGCTTTATGGCGGAAAATTAGAAGATATTTTTGCTACATTATTTAGGCAAATTATATTTACTATGTTTGAAAGGAAAGTTCATTCCTACGAAGATGAGGTTAGCGTGAAAGAACTTAATGATTTTTGGATGGATGAAAATAAAAAAATGTTTGGAGAAGGAGTTACTCTTAGTGAAGATTATCAACTCTGGTGGAGTTATATACCTCACTTTATCCATACCCCGTTTTATTGTTATGCATACAGTTATGGACAACTTCTTGTTATGGCATTATATGGACTGTATAAGAAGAAAACTCCTAACTTTATACAAATATATACAAAATTTTTATCAAGTGGAGGTAGCAGGAGCCCTAAAGAACTTATAGGGATGTTTGGTTTTGATATAGAGGATGAGAAATTTTGGAAAATAGGTATAGAAGAAGTTTCTAAACTTTTTGAAGAATTTAAATTGATAAGGAAAAACAGTGCTGAACAAAACAGTAAATAAAAACGACTTCAGAGATTTAATGGCAAATCATTGTGAGGATATGATCAAATTTTTGTTTGATGAGGATATTGAATTTTCCATACTCACACCTTTGGCAAATATAGAATTTAATCCTGTTTTGCCAAAGGATATTATATCTGAGTTTAAGCCTATTACTTTATTTACACTTGCAGGATATACTTATGAAAGTGCTAAATTAGATGAAAATATTTTGTCTTTTGAGGCTGGGTTTGGCAAAGAGAATTTTGGAAGTTATGTAAGTGTACCTTCTTATGCAATTTTACAGATTATTGTTGAAAATACCCCCATTTTCATAAATCTTGCAATTCCGCCCGAAGAGCAGATAAATCCTAAAAAGGAAATTTCTGTCAGTAAAGGAGTAGAAAAATCAATGGATATATTTTTATCAAATCCAAATAATAAAAAATTATTGAAAACAAAAAAAATATAGAGTAATAGGTACCCTATATTTTTTTGATATTCATTAAAAAATCTATCATACTATCGATAAAGGCATCATTTTTTCTTTCTTTTAAATAGGCAATGTAAAAATGTCTTTTTAGTCTATATCCTCTTATCTTTGTACTAAAAAGAGTACCGTTTGCTACTTCATCGCTTATGACATGAGAAGATATTACAGATATTGTAGGTTTACCATCTTTGGGAGCTTTCATAATAGATCTTTTTACAGCCGTGGAGCTTGAAACTATACTTACTATATTAAATGATTTGCAATCTATTCCCATATCTTCAAAAGCTTCTGAGACAAGTTGTCTTGTGTGCGCTTCTTCTTCTCTACATATCCAGTTGAAATTATATAAATCTTCTTTTTTTACATATTTTGGCAGAGGAGAGTTGCTAAAAAGAACCAATTCATCTTCAATCCATTCCCGATATAGCATATTGTTTTCAAAATGCGGTACTTCTACCAAAGCAAGGTCTATTTTTTTATCATTTAAAAGTTCAATGATATTTTTGGATAAATCAATTTTAACTATTATATCACTTTTAATTTTTTCTTTTATTTTATTTAAATAATTTGGTAATATATAGTTTCCTATGGTAAAAGATGCACCTGTCATAAATGTGAGTTGCTTATTTATAACTTTTAAAACTTCTTTTTCGGTATTAAAAATACATTTTTCAAGTTTTAACATTACAGAATATATCTCTTCTCCCTCTTTTGTAAGTCTTATGCCATTTTTCTTTCTGTCAACTATTTTTGTTTCAACATAATCTTCAAATAATTTTATCTGCTGAGTAACTGCGGGTTGTGAAATTCCAAGTTTTTTTGACGCTTTTGAGAAGCTTTTTTCCCTAACTACTGTTAAAAATGTTTGAATTTTTGAAAAATCTTTTAGCATTTGTATTCCTTTTTTAACTTTATAACCGATCTTGCGCACTATATTATAGTGTGCAAGGTTAGTTTGTAATCAAGATTATAACTGAAATAAATAATTTTTTCAATACATAAATAATAAAAAGTTATATTTTATAAAAAAATTCTATTTTTATGGTGAAAAAGTAACAAATTTTGATATAATAGATATAAATAACTACTTTATATACTATATAGCAAGAAATGATATAGTGTATGAGGAAGTTGATATTTTAAATTAAGATGAAAAGAATGAAAAAATTTTTAAATGAACTTAACGAAGAACAGGCAAAAGCAGCGAAAACAATAGATGGACCTATGCTTATTTTAGCAGGCGCTGGAAGCGGTAAAACAAAAACTATAACTTCAAGACTTGCATATTTATTATCTATTGGTATTGATCCTGCAAATACTTTGACACTTACTTTTACAAATAAAGCAGCAAATGAAATGAGAGAAAGAGCCTTGAAAATGATAGGACATGTTCCGTATCCTCCGCTTTTATGCACTTTTCACAAGTTTGGATTGCTTTTTTTAAAATTTAATATTGACAGAGTTAACAGAAAAAACAATTTTGTAGTCATTGATAGTGATGACAAAAAAAGAATTATTAAAAACTTAGGAACAGACCTTCCGATACCGCTTGTAGCAAGTGAGATATCCAAATATAAAAATTCACTTATATCACCAATATCAGCACAAAGTAAAGCAATACAGCCAAATTATAAAATAATAGCATCCTTGTATAAAAATTATGAAGAGTATCTCGAAAAAAATAATCTGGTTGATTTTGATGACTTGTTGGCACTAACTTATAAGATTCTTGATGAAAATGAAAATTTATGTACAGAGGTAAGTCAAAGATATAAATATATAATGATAGATGAATATCAAGATACTAATGAATTGCAGTATAAATTAGTTAAAAAGCTATGTCAGACTCATAATAATATATGCGTAGTGGGTGATGATGATCAAAGTATATATGGCTGGAGAGGTGCAAATATAAAAAATATTTTAGAATTTTCTGATGAGTTTAATGATGCTAATATAGTAAAGCTTGAAAAAAATTATCGCTCTACAAATCAGATACTAAAAGTAGCAAATGAATTAATAAGTCACAACAGAGGAAGGCTTGGTAAAAATTTAGCAAGTGTAAAAGGCGATGGTGAAGATATAAGTTTTATAGATTCCGAGAATGAAAACATTGAAGCAAGTATTATAGCCAATAGAATAAAAAAACTTATAAATTCTGGTATAAGTCCAAATAATATAGCTATTTTGTACAGAATAAATGCTTTAAGTCGTTCTATAGAAGAAGGTTTAAACAGAGCGCAAATACCTTATAAGATGGTTGGCGGAGTTAAATTTTATGAAAGAGCTGAAATAAAAGATCTTATAAGTTACTTGAGAGTTGTAGCAAATCCTGATGATGATTTTTCTTTTAAAAGGATAATTAACAGACCAAAACGGGGAATAGGGAAGGTAACAGTTGATAAAATAATAAAAAAAGCATACGAGAATAAACAGTCTATTTATGGTTTTTTATCCAAAAACAAAGAAGAAGTACATAAAGTAGTTACAAGCAAAAAAGCTTTAGCAGAGATACAAAAATTTATCAAAAATTTAAAAAATTTAAAAAAAGCCCTGGAAAAATCAACTTACGATTTTATAGATTTGCTGGATGAGACTTTTCATATTAAAGAGTATTATTTTAAATTACCTGATTCTTTGGATAAAGTTGCAAATATAGATGAATTTTATGGGTTATTTAGAGATTTTATTCTTTCAAGACCAGAGGCTGGGATAGATGATTTTTTAAATGAAATAATGCTTCAAAGCGATCAAGATCAGATAGATAACGGAAGTATTTCCATAATGAGTATTCATGCTAGTAAAGGCTTAGAGTTTGATTATTTGTTTGTTATAGGCTTGGAAGAGGGATTTTTTCCAATAACAGGTGACGGTAGCGATATCGAAGAAGAGAGACGCCTTGGTTATGTAGCTATCACAAGAGCAAAAAAAGAGTTAACGCTCAGTTGTTCATCAAGTAGATTTTATAAAGGCAGAAGAGCACATTTGACTAAAAGTAGATTTTTAACAGAATGCGGGATGTGTAAAGGAAGCTTGACTCTTGAAAAAACGACTGTGTTTAAAAAAGGCGATCTAGTTAAACATAAAATATTTGGAATGGGGAGAGTATTGGAAGTGAACAAGATAAAAAGAGAATTCAAACTTCATATAAACTTTGGAGGAACTCAAAGAGATATTCTTGCATCATTTGTAGAAAAAATATGAATAGACTTTTTGTAGCCTTTAAGCCAGCAGGAGTGAGTTCAAATTATTTTTTACGAAGTTTAAAAAGAAAATATAAAATTAAAAAAGCCGGTTATTCTGGTACATTGGATCCGTTTGCTGATGGATGTCTTATTGTCGCTTTTGGTCAATATTCAAAGCTTTTTAGGTTTTTAAAAAAAGTGCCCAAAAAATACAAGGCTACTTTGTTTTTAGGAGCACAAAGCGAAACTTTGGATATTGAAAAAATTAATAATATTATAAAAGTAGAGCCACTTAGCGAAGATGTGGTGCAAAATGTATTGCACTCTTTGATAGGAGATTTAAGATACCTGCCGCCAAAATATTCGGCAAAAAAAATAAATGGTAAAAAAGCTTATGAATTAGCCAGGCAAAACAAAGAGTTTGAATTAAAAGAGATAAAAAGTACAATTTATGATGTAAAGCTGTTATCATACACACATCCATATATAAACTTTGATATATCTGTCAGTGAGGGAAGCTATATAAGAAGTATAGGTGCGATCATAGCAGAGAAACTTGGTACAACAGGAGTATTAAAAACGCTAACAAGAGTAAATGAGGGATTATTTGCCTATGATAATGAAAAAAGTTTAAATCCTGTTAAATTTCTAAGGACTGAAGAAAATTTATATCTTTTGGATAAATTAGATATACTTTTAGGTAAGAAACTTAAAGCAGAGTCATTTAAAAAGAGTGAAAATGGCGAATACCATTTAATAATTGATAATTTTCTATCGATTATTAAAATTGAGAATAATGAAGTTACCTATCTTTTAAACAGAGTAGTTTTGGAGGATTTATGTTAGTTTTATCAAGAAAAGTCGGCGAAAGCATATTTATAGGAAATGATGTAGAAGTTCAGGTTGTGTCTATATCAAAAGATAAAGTAAAACTTGGTTTTGAAGCTCCTAAAAATATACTTCTTATAAGAGGAGAGCTTAGATTGGCTGTTGCGGGAGCAAATTTACAAGCCAGCAGAAGTGAAAAAAATATAAGTTTGCTAAAAAATATTTCGTTAAAGAAGATAGATTGACAATTCGTTCATTTGCAAAGGTAAATATTTATCTTAAAATCATTGGTATCAAAAATGATTATCATCTCATCAATTCAAGGTTTATGCTTGTAAAAAATCTTTTTGATACTATAAGTTTTACAAAAAAACAAACCAAAGATGAAAAGTTTGAAATTGTCGGAAATTTTTCTTGTAAAATAGAAGAAAATATTATATATAAGGCTTATTTGGAATTATTGGGTTTAAAAGAATATTCACAAAAAATACAAAATTTTTTTAAGTATTATAAAGTAGAAGTTGAAAAAAATATTCCCGAATTTGCAGGACTCGGAGGCGGGAGCTCTAATGCTGCATTTTTTTTGCATTTAACAAATAGTGTGTTGTCTTTGGATTTGAGTCAAAAAACTTTGCTTGGATTATCATGTAGGTTGGGTGCGGATGTTTCTTTTTTTATCTCTTCCTATAAGAGTGCTACTGTTGAGGGTATAGGAGATGAAGTTAAGAAATTTGATGAAGATTTGCTTGATTTGGAAACTTTCACACCTAAAATAAAGTGTAAAACTCCTATAATATATAAAGAATACAGAAAAAAATTAAATACAAATTATGATAAAATAATAAAAAATAATAAATTACTAAGCTCTAAAATCAAATCATTAAAAAGTGATGAAATTATGGACAATTTTAAAATTGAAGAGTTAAATGACTTGTATGAGCCTGCTGTTTTGCTATATCCGGGCTTGAAAGATTGTAAGGAAGATGGATACTTTTTCAGTGGTAGCGGCAGTAGTTTTTTTAGGAGAAAAGATGGGTAAAACCATAGCAAGAAATAAAAAAGCTTTTCATGACTATGAAATACTTGAAAAGTTTGAAGCCGGTATATCTTTAAAAGGTAGCGAAGTAAAAGCTATAAGGCTTGGGAGAGTCAATCTTAAAGAGAGTTTTGTGAAAATTATAAAGGGTGAGGCGTATTTGCTTAATTCGCATATATCGCATTTAAGCACAGCAAATCCTCATTACAGACCGGATGAGAGAAGAGAAAGAAAACTTTTGCTTCATAAAAAGGAGATTGACAGGCTTATTGGAAAAATTGCAAGAGATGGATTAACGCTTGTTCCTTTAAGTATTTATCTAAATAATAAAAATCTTATAAAAGTTCAAATAGGCTTGGCAAAAGGAAAAACAATACATGACAAAAGAGAAACATTAAAAAGAAAAGAAGCCGATAGAACTGCCAGAGCAGCAATTAAAAAGTATATATAGATACTCTTGTGGTATTTATGATATAATTTGATAATTAAAAAGATTTGAAGGATGCAAAAATGGAAAAAAATGAGAGCAATGAAGCAATAGAGCTCAAAAAAGAGATTGAAGCTTTAAAGAAAGATTTTTTGAAACTTGGTGATTCTTTGGAAAAGATTGTATCAGAGAAAATTGAGAAAAATTTTGAAGATATTAAAGAGAGTGTAAAAGCTAAAATTTCACAAGATAATCTTGAGAAATTAGATGATTTGAAAATAAAAAGTAAAAGTGCGACAGACTTTCTAAAAACAGAACACGAAGCTCATCCTTTACTTAGCATTATGGTTGCAGCGGGGGTTGGCTATATTGTGGGTAAAATTTCAAATAAAATATAAAGAATAATAATGAGTAAGGTAAGTATATCTGAATTTGTTATTGCAGTATTTGATTTAGTTGAAGCAGAAGGTAGAACGCTAAAAGATTCTGCTACTGTTTTTATAGAAAATCAGCAGGTAAGTTTTAAAAAGACTATTGCTAAAAGTAGTCAGATTGTAGGATTGACATTTATTGCCATTGTCTGTGTATTGGCTGCTGTTGTATTTTTTGTGTTTGGCTGCTATAAGATCTTTTTAATCTTTTTACCTGCTTTTATAGCACCTTTTGCTGCATCTTTACTGCTTCTTGCTATAGCAGGAATTTTTTCTTATTTTGCTCTACACAAGGTAAACAATGCAGACAAATGAAGCAAAAAAGAAGTTAATAGACATAACTACAAATACAGATATATCCAAATATACTACAATCAAATCGGCAAAAAAAAGACTTCTTGAAACAGACCCAGGCATAGATATTTCTGAAGTGCTTTTTTTTTGCAACCAAGGTGAATTTTCTAAAGCAAAATCAGAGCTTTTTACTCAGTTGATTAGTAAAAATATGATAGATTTCTTATCTGAACCATTGATAAGAAGGATAAAAGATACTTTGGCAGCAAAAATAACTGATTTTGCTTTAAAAACTTCAAGATAATTTATACCATATATACTTCAAATTTTTGATCTAAAATATTTTCAGCTTGTTTGTATTTTTTCAATAAAGGCGATTTTGTTGTGTTTATTAATTCTCTATATTTTTCAAAAGTATTCCATACCATAACAGCACCTTCATTTCTACCTTTTAACTTCAGTGCAATAGCGGTTGCACCATTGATGAGACCTTTTTGAATATTTGCTTCATCTTTATTTGTTTGTTTCAATTTTTTCCAAGACTCTTCTAATATTTCATGTGCTTCAATAAACTTGTTCTCATGAATGGCTTCTATAAATTTATCTATGTTTTGCATATTTTTCCTTTCCTGAAATTGTGCTATAATATACATTATGAAGAACTTAGAGATAGAAAATAAATATTTATTATCATACAACAAAGCATGTAAATTTTTGGAAACTTTAGATACAAAGCATTCTAAAAAGATAGTACAGTGTTATATAAAATATTCCAAAAATAGTATAAAAAGGGTTAGAAAAATAGGCAAAAAATATATTTATACTTTAAAAAAAGGTAGTGGAAGAGTTAGGCAAGAGAGAGAAAAAAATATTTCCAAAAAAAAATACAAAAGGCTTTCAAAGAGAAAAATAGGCAATAAAATAATTAAAACAAGATATTTTTTCACTATTGATAAAAAAAACTATGAACTTGATATATTTAAAAAGAGATTTAAAGGTCTGGCCTTTTTGGAGATTGAATTTAAGAATAAAAAACAGATGCAAGATTTTATCCTTCCTGAAATTCTTTCAAAAATAGTCATAAAAGATGTCAGCGAAGATAATAATTATACAAATAGTTCACTTGCACTTTTATCAAATATCCCTTTTGAAAATCAGGAAATATTCGAGAGTATA
>WFMT01000199.1 GCA_015488975.1 Campylobacteraceae bacterium
GTATCTGAAACTATAAGCTCGTCTAAATTGCTTGAACTTATTCTCTTGTAAGCAGGGCCACTTAAAACTGCGTGAGTACAGCAAGCCATCACACTTGTAGCACCTCTTTCTTTTAATACTGATGCACCTTTGGTTATAGTTCCGGCAGTATCTATCATATCATCCACCAAGATGACATCTTTGCCTTCAACATCTCCTATGATATTCATAACTTCGCAAACATTAGCCTTTTCTCTTCTTTTGTCTATGATAACCATATCAATACCTAATTTTTTTGCAAATGCTCTCGCCCTTGCAACTCCACCGATATCAGGACTTGCTATAATCGGGTTTTTTAAATTTTTTCTTTTTATATAGTCTAAAAAAATGATATTACCATAAAGATTATCAACAGGGATATCAAAAAAACCTTGAATTTGTCCTGCATGCAAATCAATAGTTACGACTCTATCAATTCCTGCGGTTTGAAGTAAATTCGCTACTAATTTTGCTGAAATCGGAACTCTCGGAGCTGCTTTTCTATCTTGCCTCGCATACCCAAAATACGGCATTATAGCAGTTATACTATTTGCAGAACTTCTTTTTAGGGCATCTGTCATGATAAGTATCTCCATAAGAGTATCATTTGCCGGTGCACAGGTAGGTTGAACTATAAATACATCTTTACCTCTTACACTTTCACTGATTTGCACACCTATTTCACCATCACTAAATCGTTTTATTGTAGCATCTGAAAGTGGCAGAGTTAAATGTTTAGCAACTTTTTTTGCAAACTCTTCGTTAGCGGTCCCCGAAAAGACTTTATATCCTCGCATTTTGATTGTCCTTATAGTTAAAAATTGACTAAATGTCGAACTGTAATTATATTGAAAAAGTGCTTATATGTACTTAATGTTATGATTTTATCAAAAATTTAAATTTTTGCTCCATATTGATAGATTCGTCCCTGCCGTAAACTATGATATTTCTGTCAACTTCTATGAGTTTAGCACTTATCTTATCAGGGTAATCAACATAATTTAAGATATGTTTTATGGTATTTATTCTAGCTTTTTTCTTATTATCACTTTTTACAACCGTCCAAGGTGCTTCTTTTGTATGAGTAGCACTTAGCATCATAAATTTAGCAAGAGTATACTCATCCCATAATTTTTGTGATTCTTTATCGACTGGAGAAAGCTTATACTGCTTTAAAGGATCAGTCTCTCTTGCTTTAAATCTTCTAGCTTGCTCTCTTTTAGATACTGAAAAGTAAAATTTAAATATCTGTATTCCCTCTTCTACTATCATTTTTTCAAACTCGGGTGCATCTTTTAAAAATTTATGGTGTTGCCTCTCCGTACAAAATCCCATAACAGGCTCTACCATAGCACGGTTGTACCAACTTCTATCAAACAGCACTATCTCTCCCGCACTTGGCAAATGCTCAACATACCTTTGAAAATACCACTGGTTTTTTTCTTTTTCATCAGGTTTTTCAAGTGCTACTACTCTAGCGCCTCTTGGATTTAAATGTTCTGTTATTCTTTTGATAGTTCCACCTTTTCCAGCAGCATCTCTACCCTCAAAAATCATCAATATTTTAAGTCCCTTGTCTTTGACATGGTTTTGAAATTTTAAAAGCTCAACCTGGAGCATTTTCAACTCTTTTTCATATTCCAAAGTCTCTTTTTTAACCCATATTTGAACTTTATTTGCTCTTGCTTTTGTTATTTTATCAGTAATTGTTTGATGTTTTTTATTTTGCATTTTTATATCCTTAGTTGATAAATTTACCACTTTTTGCTCTTTGTATCTCCATATTTTCTATCTCTCTTGCTCCAGAGACAACAATATTATGATCTAATACATATTCTATTGCTTCATGTCTATTGGTATAATTTACAGAATTTAGTATAACCTTTATAGCTTCAAGCCTTGCTTTATGTTTGTCATTGGATCTTATGATTGTCCATGGTGCATTATAGGAATTTGTTTGCTTTAACATATCATATTTTGTATTGGTAAAATCATCCCATCTCTCTTGAGCTTGCAAGTCAATTTCGCTTAGTTTCCATTGCCTGAGGGGATCATTTTTTCGTCTCTCAAATCTTTTAGCTTGTTCATCTTTAGTAACACTGAAATAGAGTTTTATGAGTATAATACCTTGCCTGACAAGATCTTTTTCAAATCCCTTAACCCCTTTCATAAAATCATCATGCTCTTTTTTTGTGCAAAAGTTAAATACAGACTCTACCATAGCTCTGTTATACCAACTCCTATCAAACAATACAATTTCTCCGGCTACTGGGAAGTGTTGGACATATTTTTGATAAAACCATTGTGTTTTTTGCTCTTGAGTAGGCTTTCCAAGAGCCACGACACGATAATGTTTCTCATCCATATATCTTGTTATCCTTCTTATAGTCCCACCTTTTCCGGCAGCATCTCGTCCCTCAAAGAGAATTATCATTTTTTGATTGCTCTCTTCAAGATACTTTTGCAACTTGATAAGCTCGGCTTGATATGGCTTTAATTCTTGTTCTTGTTTTCGTTTTTTTACAGCTTTATTCTCAAACTGTTTTTCTTGTCTTTTTCTTTTATATACATTTATCAATTCATCCAAAGAGATTTTTTTATCTTCAATTTCAAAAATTTCATCTTTTATATTTTCCATATTACCCTCCTTTGTTGCAGCCATATAAGTATAATATCCAAAATATGATAAGATATAAATAAAATGTTAATTCAAAAAAATAGTATATAAAATTAAGGTATTATTTTGTCTTTTCCAAACTCAACTATCTTTCCATGAAATCTTGCAAAAATTTCATTTAAAGGTTTTTCCTCATTATATAATGTATAAACTTTTCCCAAATTAGATAAAATTCCCTCTTCCATCCATTCTTTTAATTCATCATATTCACTAAACTCATAACCGAATTTTTTCATCAATTTTGCAGTATAGTTATCAACCGGTAGAAACTCTTTTTCGCAAGCATAACAAAGTATGCTATCACTGCTCTCTTTTCCCAAACCTTTTTGTAGAAGCAACCATTGTCTATCCACTTTTTCTCTAAAAATATCAAAACTACCAAACTCTTTTATGATATTGTTTGAAAGTAATTTTAATCTTTTGGCTTTTGTATTATAAAAACCGCTCGGCTTTATAAGAGTTGAAAGTAAATTGATATTTATATTTGCTAAATTCTCAAGAGAAAGCATATTTTCTTGTTTTAAATTCTTCAACGAC
>WFMT01000200.1 GCA_015488975.1 Campylobacteraceae bacterium
GCTCTTATGCTTGAAAAACTGGAAGTAGTATCTCAGATGTATTATGGGTTTGAGTATGAAAATTATTTTGAAGCGGACACAAGAGAGAAACTATCTTTAATCCTTGAAGCTGAAGAACATATCTTAGGGCTTGAAGATGGTAAGAAAAGATACATTGATGAAGTAACTGCACTCTCTCTTGCTTTTGCAATTGCAGTTCCACATGATGAAGCCATGGATGTAAAAGATGAAATCTCTTTTTTCCAAGCAGTAAAAGCTAGACTTGTAAAATTTACTACTACTGGTAGTGGTCAAAGTGATGAAGAGATAGAAACCACTATAAGACAAGTAATAGATAAGGCACTTGTGACGGAACAGGTTATAGATATTTTTGATGCCTCTGGAATAAAAAAGCCTGATATTTCCATACTTGATGAAGAGTTTTTAATGGAAGTTCAAGGGATGAAGCATAAAAATATAGCCCTTGAAGTTCTCAAAAAGTTACTCATTGATGAGATAAAAACAAGACAAAAAACAAATTTAGTACAGAGTAAATCTCTTATGGAGATGTTGGAAAATTCTATTAAAAAATACCATAATAAAATAATAACTGCGGCTGAAGTTATAGAAGAGCTCATTAACCTTAGTAAAGATATTCATCGTATGGATGAAGAACCTAAAGAGATGGGCTTGACTGATTTTGAGTATGCTTTTTATAGTGCTGTTGCAAATAATGATAGCGCTAAAGAGATAATGGAAAAAGAGGTGCTTCGTGAACTGGCTGTTGTTCTTACAGAAAGAGTACGGGCTAATGCTTCCATAGACTGGACTATAAAAGAGAGTGTTAGAGCTAAGTTGAAAGTTATCGTTAAAAGAACTTTACGACAGTTTGGTTATCCGCCAGATATGCAAAAACTTGCTACTGAAACGGTGTTGAAGCAAGCTGAAATGATTGCAGAAGAGCTTACAAACTAATAATTTATCCGTATCTCCATTTACAGTTGCTACGAAAAGTAACAACTGTAAAAGCTTCTAAAATTTTCTTGAATTTACATATGATTGCATATATCTACAAATGATTACATATCATTACATCTCTCTTTATAACCCCATTTTTTAGGCTTTTCTTTGTGATTTTATTTGTCTATACTTTTATAAACAAGTAGCTACATGTTAATTTTTTACAAGGAAAAACTTATGAATAAACAGAAACTCTGGAATATTATTTACAACAAATATGGGTCTCTTTTGCTTTCACGCAAGCAAGTGGCAAGCGAATTAGGTAGATCGGTAGCAACAATTGACAGATGGAAAAAACAGGGGCTATACCTTGAATATAAAAAACTGGGAAAAGCAAAGAATGCTCCCGTCGAATACCCAATTGATACAGTAGTCGGCTACATCATAAATAATAACAAAAAAATGTATAGCTAGCGATGAAGAATCAAAGAACAAACGAAATGATTGCAATACATTTCCTTAAGCAATCAGATATTCAGCAAAAAATAGCAATTCGACAATTTTCAAAATTATCAATTGATATGAGGATTCAAATTATGCAAGAGCATAGAAAAATTTTCTATGCTCTTAAGCAAAAAAATGAACAAGAAGATATTACTGTATTGTCATATGTTGCATTAATTCATGCTATTTTAGTTTTTAGTGAGAACAAAAATGATGCTATTCGTATCTCAAAAATTAAAAATGGTCTAAAAAAATCAAGACCAAAATCTGATATTTTACTTGATAGATGGTCATTAATTAAAGAGTTAAAAAATGAACACAAACTCAGTTTTCGAGATATTGCAACATATTTGATTAAATATCACAAAATAAAAATTGCACATTCAACAATTTATGGAATGTGGAAAAAACTAGAAAAAATGGATGAAAAAAATGGATGAATTAATATTTAAAGATGAATTAAACAAACCTGAGTTAACAGTTGTACCGCTAAATAATAAGCATGAAATATCACTGTTAAGAGCCTTTGAAGTTGATATAAAAACTCAAAAAAAATATATGCGAAATGTTGTCTTCATGATTCAAGATGAATTTATTACAGATAATATGGCAGATTCAGTTCTGCTTAAAGAAGAGCTGATTTTATTTGACAAGGGTGATGAACAAAATACATTTTTTCAACTTAAAAGTCGCAAAATCAAAGAATCTCACATACTTAGTTTATCATTGACGTTAGATTCTGGTAAAACAATATACATTTCAAAATCTCAAGCAAGAGCTATTGTCTCACTTTGGAACATGGCAATGATGGGCTACTCATTTGCCAGAATTTTGGAATTTGAAACACAACAAACCATTCAAAGTTGGACACAAGCACTATATAACAATTATCTACTTGAACTGGAGAATAAATAATGGAAATTTATTTTATCTTATTGTTAGTACTTTTTATAGTAATAAAATTTACTTTTTTCAGGCACAAAATAGTGTCTGAGCCTGAAATTATTGAAGAAAAAGAAATACTCAGAATCCCAAAAAGAGAATATTTCATAAATGTAGGTAGTTATTGCAAAGTAAGATATAACTACTATCTACCTTCCAGCTTTGGCAATAATCAGACAAAAAAATTATATACAAATATTATTGTCTCTAATACATGGATTGAAGAGCCATTTCATACAGTTTTTACATCAATTTTAAAATTTTTAGAAGAGAATGATGATTGCATAAAAAGTGAATCTACAAGTACAATTAAAATCAAAATTGCTAGAATAAATGAATCCGCAAATGCATATAAAGTTTATTCTGTGAAGGAATTAATTTTTATGACACTAGATGAAGTGTACAGGCAAATTAGAACAGAATATAATACTAAAAACATTCAAATCATTCTATTGGCAACATTACTTTTTAAGATAAATTTATTGAGATCAATGTCTTCTGTATATAATAATATAAATGATATTAATTGTGCTGATATTTTTTTAGATAAATTTGAAAATTCTAAAAAAGTCTTATATGTAATTAAACAAATCAAGCAGGAAACTGAACAGTTTAATTTTGTAAATATAATTTTCCAAAATTCTAAAAAATTTGCTACAGAGTTTCCATATGAAGATAGCCATGAATCGCAAAAAAACTTACTTGCTTTATCCAACTATGTTCCAAATATCAAAAAAAATCTCATCAATTCTGATGAATTTTTTGTTTCATGAAATGTTCAAAAGGTGTTTTTTTAATAGTTTTTTTGCACATAACAATATACCTCATGCAATGCATATATCTGGCACTGTTTAGAATTATTTTTAAAAAATAGAAACTTAAAAAAACCCTCGAGTTATAGATAAATTTTCAAAACCATAATTGAACAATTTTATATGTTATAGTTCGACATAATTATTTTAAACGACACAAAAAATTATCGTTGGAGCTCAATATGCCTACGGGCATATGTACCATCGTAATCAAAAGAGCCTGGTAGATGCAAACTAGTAAATTAATGCAGATTGACTTAACAAACTTGCCTCAGATAGCGGCTAAATCTATCACTTAATTTTATATAATAAGAAGATAACAATGAGAGGAAGTGTATATTATCAAACATCGATTTTAACAAAGTATATTTTTTTTGAAGGTACTAAAAAAACTCAGAAGATAAATCCAGATAGTGAGCATTATCAAAAAGTATCCTCTTATAAAACTATGGAATCATATCGCAATATTTGGAATAATTTTTTTAACTATTTAAAAGAACATTGGTGTTTAAAAAATTGTGAATTAATTAAAGACTATCATGTGGAATCATACATGGAATATAAGCTGGAATATTATCCATCAGTTCAATATCTTCAAAAAATATCAGCAGCCATTGGTAAGCTTGAAATAGCATTAAAATATTTCACTAAAGAGATTTATGGTACAAGTAAAATGTATGATTTTTCTATTCGCCAAGATATACTTAATGAATCACGAGGTTTACGATTAGTGGCTAATTATTATCATAATAGAACTTATAAAAATCCTAAACTTCTTATCTTTAATATTGTAGATGAAAAGCATCAATTAGCAGCGACAATTCAACTTGAAGGTGGAGCGAGGATAGAAGGTATTGCTTTGATAAAAAAAGAACAACTGCGTGGATACATTACTGACGAGATTACAAATATTAAAAAAGGAATTATTTTCACAAAAGAAAAAGGTGGAAAGGAAGGAAATGTTTTGGTTTCAATCGCAATATATCAAAAGTTACAAAACTATATTTCTAAATTTAATTCTTTTAAAATTAAACGACAAAAATACTATGAAGATATTAAAAAAGCTTGCAACATAAGTAATGAAAACCCTGAAGGGTCTCACGGATTTCGCTGGAATTTCGCAAAAAACAGAATGTTTGAGTATGCACAAGCTAATTATAGTTACCAAGAAAGTTTACTAGGAGTTAGTGCTGAGATGAAACATAATAGGGCTACGATTACGGAGCATTATCTTGGAGGTTAACTAATAAATTTAGCCAAACTAATTTTACACAAAGCACTAACGCTAATTCCAAGCTCTTTAGCAGCAGATTCTATTTTTGCTTTTTCAGCTTGAGTTACATTTATAAAAATCTGCTCACTTGCTTTTTCACTTGCATCCTTTTTAGGTCTGCCACCCTTGTTTTTTTTAGCTTTGCTCATATCAGCTGATTTTATAAAACTTGTCTCTTTCTCAGTAATATCTAAATCATCCAACTCTTTAATCTTTGCCATATTAATCCTTGTAAAATACTAGTATTAAACTAATTATTTAATAGTTTAAAAATCTCTTTGCTAAACTCTTTTATCTCTTCTTGAGCTTTACCTTTTTTGTTGTACTCTTTCACTTTAAGTCCATCACCATAGCTATTTTTATAGTCTGCTCTTGAGTACAATGTAGTATTTAAAAGATTAAAGTAGTTAGACTTTTCTTTAATGTACTCTTTTAAATCTTTGAGCTTTGATTTGGATCTGCTGTCAACATTATTGAGAAGAACATTTGTTTTTAATTTTGTGTCTAACACTTCACCTGCGTCTTTGAGTATCTTTGCGAATTTTTGCAGTCCAAATATCTCTATTTGAGAGATCCCTACAGGGGTAATAATTTTATCTGCTTTAATGAGTGCTGTTCTGTTAATATCACTATCATAACCACCACTATCAATTATGAGAAGATTATTTTTATCAGCTTTATAATGACTCAAAAACTCACCTAAATTTATATCGTTTTGAGTGACACATTTAATTGTCGGAAGTTTTTCACTCATTCTAAGCTGATTAAAAAGAATAGCAGAGTGTTGAGAATCAAGATCAAGTATAGCAATATCTTTGTATTTCTTTTGAATCTGGTATGCAAAATTAATGGCGATGGTACTTTTACCGACTCCACCCTTTTGATGGGAGAATAATACTATCATAAAAACTCCTTTAATTTGAGTATTATAATAGTTTTATACTTGTATAATACTTATTTAATATGATTGGATTTTTTAAATATATTCGCATCTTCTTGAGAATAAAAGACAAAAACAACATCTTTAATATATCTTGTGTTCACTAATAATTTATTTATTACAGTGTAAGCGATTTTTGCTGCTTCATCTTTTGGATAAGCATAAATCCCTGTTGCAATTGATGGAAAA
>WFMT01000201.1 GCA_015488975.1 Campylobacteraceae bacterium
ATAAGAAAAAGTTTGGCTCATAGAACTATATTTAATATTTTAGGACCATTAACCAATCCAGCCGGTGCAAAAAAATATCTTATAGGTGTTTTTAGTGATAAGTTTTTAAACAGGATAATAGTCGGACTTAGTATGCTTGATACAAAAACAGCCATAGCAGTAAGCAGCCGTGATGGACTTGATGAGATAAGTATATCTGATATCACTTATGCAACTATCCTAAAAGACAGAAGAACCAATGATTTTATCATAGATCCTCAGGAATTTGGCTTTAAATTATATCCCAAAGATGCTATAAGAGGTGCAGATGCAAAAGAAAATGCAAAAATCACCAGAGCTATTTTAAGTGGTGAAGAAGAGGGGGCAAAAAAAGATATAGTGCTTTTAAATGCTGGAGTTGCACTGTTTGTTGATGGGAGTGCAAGAGATATCAAAGAGGGCATAGAGATGGCAAAAGAAGCCATACAAAGCGGTAAAACGATAAAAAAATTAGAAGAGATAATCAAAATATCAAATCAGTTAGGTGTTAAAAGTGAGTAATATCGAATGTGGATTTAATGAAATCGCTGTCATCATAGATAGACTTAAAAAGATT
This sequence comes from Campylobacteraceae bacterium, assembly GCA_015488975.1. GTDB lineage: Bacteria > Campylobacterota > Campylobacteria > Campylobacterales > JALSKU01 > JALSKU01. The sequence goes on from WFMT01000201.1 coordinate 596, forward strand.
GTAGCAGGTAAAGATATCATTGTTTTGCTTCAAGGAGATTTAGCAAGTGGAAAGACTACTTTGGTAAAAGCTTATGTTGAGTCACTTGGGATAAAAGATAGTGTTACTAGTCCTACATTTTCACTCCAAAGTCGTTATGGTGATAAGGTTTATCATTATGATGTTTATAATATTACTTTAGATGAATTTGTTTCTATGGGTTTACTCGAAGAGCTTGAAAAAAAAGGTATTCATTTTGTAGAGTGGGGTGGAGAAGACTTTGAAAAATTGTTAAATGATGTAGGCATGGATAATATAAAAGTTAAGATTGCCATAAAAGATGATAAAAGAGAGTATGAGATAGATGCATAAGTTAAAAGTTGAAAAATTAGAAAAGATTATTAAAAAAACAAAAATTATAAACAATATTTCACTTGAAGTGAAAAGCGGTGAAGTAGTCGGGCTTTTGGGTCCAAACGGTGCCGGAAAAACGACAACATTTTATATAATATGTGGTCTTATAGAAGCAACAAGCGGTAAAATATATCTTGATAATCAAGATATATCAAATCTTCCTTTGCATAAAAGATCAAAACTTGGCATCGGTTATCTTCCTCAAGAATCTAGCATATTTAAAGATTTGAGTGTTGAAGAAAATATTATGCTTGCTTGTGAAGTAGTATATAAAAGTAAAGAAGAGGTAAAAAAAAGATCTGAAGAGTTGCTTGAACTTTTAAATATAGAACCTATAAGAAGAAGAAAAGCACAAAATTTAAGTGGAGGCGAGAGAAGAAGATGTGAAATAGCAAGAGCGCTTTCACTTAGACCAAAATTTTTACTTTTAGACGAACCATTTGCAGGAGTTGACCCTATAGCAGTGGCAGATATTCAAGATATCATAGCAGAGTTGGCAAAATTAAAAATAGGTATTTTGATAACTGATCATAATGTTAGAGAAACTCTTTCTATCTGCGATAAAGCTTATGTTATCAAGGATGGCTCATTACTGGCCTCGGGAAATGCTCAAGAGATTTTTGATAATAAGTTGGTAAAGACATACTATTTGGGAAGTAATTTTAAATTGTAAAAGGATACACAGGTGAAACAATCATGTTTTAAAACAAACACAAATAAGAATGAAAATCATAATTGTTTCTCTCTGCGAGTGCAAAGCTTTAGTGATAGGGATTTGGAGATATAAATATGAAGTTAAGGCAGAGCCAAACAGGAAGATTGGCATTATCTTCGACATTAAGAAGCTGGCTGCCTATACTACAATCTGATATAGAATCTTTAGACGAAGTTTTAGAGCCTTTTGTTAAAGAAAACCCTTTTATAGAAGTAAAATCAGGTTTTGAAAGACACAAACAGAGTTTTCATAGTGATAAGGCATACACAAGTGATTTTATCGAAGCTTTAACGATAATCGAAAAGTCTTTGTATGAAGTTTTATATGAACAGATAGCTCCACCGATATTTCCAACTCTTAAATCTCAAAATATTGCTCTTAGTATTGTTGAAAATATAGATGAAGAGGGTTATTTTAAAGGAGATATTCAAAAGATTGCCTCAAAATACTCATGTGAAGCAGAATATATAGAAAAGATAAGGCAAAGATTTGCATTTTTGGAGCCTATAGGTGTAGGTTCAAAGGATATTAAAGAGAATTTTTTATTTCAACTTTATGATATGGATATAGATAATGAATTACATGATACAGTAAAAAAACTTATATATAATTTTGAAGATATACAAAGTTATAGTGATGAGATAAATTTTGAAGATGCTATGAAGATTATAAGAAAATTTACAAATCCCCCCGCATTGGAATATTTTAAAGAATCAAAACAGATAATCCCGGATATTTTTGTATTTGAGAGTGAAAAAGGAATAGAGATAAAAATAAACAGTTCTTATTATCCTGAAATTATACTTGATGTCGAAGGGGTAGATAAAAGTGAAGATTATATTAAGCAAAAGATAAAAAGTGCGAAAGATTTAATAGATGCTCTTGAGATGAGAAAAGCAACTCTTTACAAGATAGGGCTTATGATACTTGAATATCAATATGAGTTTTTTATAGGAGGAGCGATTAAACCTATGAAACTAAAAGATTTAGCAGAAGAATTGCAAAGAAACCCGTCTACTATTTCAAGAGCTATCGCTAATAAGTATCTTTCTTGCAGCAGAGGCGTGATACCTCTTAAAGATTTTTTTAGTACGGCCATAGAAGCAGGAACTTCTAGTGCTTCCATAAAAGAGTTTGTTTCTTGGGTTGTAAAATATGAAGATAGAAAAAAACCTATAAGCGATAATAAAATACTTAAAAAAATTGAAGAAAAATTTGGTATAAAAATCGTTAGAAGAACTATAACAAAATACAGAAAACAATTAGGCATCGCCGGCTCAAGTGAACGAAAAAAACTTTATCTTTTGATGGGCTAAGAAAATTTTTTAAGTGCTTTTGCCAAATCTTCTTTGGTATCGATCCCAAAACTTTCACTTTGAACTTCTATCATGGCTATCTTTTTATCAAAATATATTGCCCTTAATTGTTCTAATTTTTCAATATCCTCTATGGGTGCTGAGGGTAAAGAACAAAACTCTTGCAAGCTTTTTTTTGTAAAACCATAAACACCTAAATGTCCATAATATTTAAAGTGCTCTTCTCTGTCATAAGGTATTTTACTCCTTGAAAAATATATAGCATGGTTTTTAAAATTTGTTATAACTTTAACTAAATTTGGATCATTTGCCTGATTTTTATCTATAAGTTTATAACAGCTAACCATCATAATATCTTCATTTTTTTCAGTTGAAAGGGTTACTCTGTCTATAATATTTTTAATAATACCAGATTCTATGAAAGGCTCATCCGCTTGAACATTAACTATGACTTCATTGTCATCAAGTTTTAACTTAAAAGCTGCTTCATTTACTCTATCGGTCCCACTTTTATGTGATTTACTTGTCATAACAGCATCAAATCCATACGCTTTGGCAATATCTACTACTTTACTTGAATCAGTAGCTATGACTACTTTGTCTATATTTTTTACTCTGTTTGCAGTGGCTATCACCATAGGACAGCCATTTATATCTGCCAAAATCTTTTTTGGAAATCTATTTGATTGAAGTCTAGCAGGGATAATAATCATGTTTTAAATACCTTTTTGATAAAATACGAGATATTATAACTAAAAAAGGTTTATACTTGTTTATTTATCAAGAAAAAGGTGGATATTGTTATAACAGTGACACTCTTTTTTTATATGATTTTATTTCTAAAAAAGATATCAGAGGACATGTACTTGATGTTGGCTGTGGATGTGGGATACTAGGACTTTTGGTAAAAGAAAATTTTGATATTAGCTTAAGTGGGATTGATATACAAAAAAATAATATAATAATTTCAAAAGTAAATGCAAAAAATAATAATTTAAAATCAAAGTTCATACACGATAATTTTTTGGAATATGAATTTAATGAAAAGTTTGATTATATTGTTTCTAATCCGCCATTTTACAGAGGGACAAGTAAACAGAGTACAAACTTGTCAAAAAAAATAAGCAGATTTAATTCAAATTTACCTGTTGAGGATTTTATACAAAAAAGTAATTCTCTTTTAAAACCAAGAGGAGAGTTGATATTTTGTTATGATGTGGGGCATTTTCAAGATATAGCTTATTTACTTAAAAAATATAAATTAAATTTAGAAGAAATTCGTTTTATTCATCCAAAATTAGATAAAAATGCAACTATAGTTTTAATAAGATCCAAAAAAAGTTCAAAAAGTATGGTAAAATGTTTACCGCCATTAGTTACTCATAAAAATAATATTTTTAGTAAAGAAGTCACTGATATATATAAGAAAATAAATTTAAAAAGTTTAAAATGCGAAATGGAGATTGGAGAAAAGTTTGAATGATGATATTATAAGAGTTGACGGATTTAAATATGGATTTAAACCTTCGGCTTGCGAAGAGTGTGCGGGTAAATGCTGTACCGGAGAGAGTGGATATATTTGGGTAAATAATAGTGAAATTAAAAAAATAGCTGAATTTTTAAAATTAGATGAAGAGATATTTAAAAAAAATTGTTTAAATAAGATAAAATATAAGTTTACAATAAAAGAAGTTTTAATAAATGGAGAGTTTGAATGTCTGTTTTTTGACAATATTGGCAAAAAATGTCAAATATATGAAGTGAGACCGAATCAATGCAAAACTTTTCCGTTTTGGGATTATTTTAAAACAAATGAAAAAGAGGTGAGAAACGAGTGTATAGGTATAGTATAATAATAGCTTCATTGTTTATTTTCTTGTTTACGGGGTGTTCTGTAAAAAATTTACAGATTAATAAAAGTATTGTAAAATCATATAAATATGAGAATAAATATCTGCTTTTTGCACTTATGTATGAGCAAGACGGTGACTATAATGATGCAAGAGTATATTTTTTAAAATTATATAAACATACAAAAAAAATTGATTATCTTAAAAAATTAATTAATGTAACCATAAGAGCCAAAGAGTATAAAAAATTAAAAGAATATCTTAGCATGGGTTTGGATGATTATCCTGAAAATGAAATGCTTAAAAGAACATATATAAAATATTTACTTTTTAAAAAAGATTATAAAAAAGCTAAAAGATTAACATTTGATTTGGTAAAATCAGATAAAGATGTGAAAAATTATGAGTTTGCCGGATTGGTATTTTTATCATTTAAAGAGTATAAGTTTGCATTAAAATATTTTGAAAGAGCTTATGGCATAGGCTATAATGAAAAGATATTGAGCAATATTGCCAATATATTATATTTATATTTAAATAAAAAAGATGAAGCGATAGCTTATCTTGAAACTCATATCAGAATGAGAGGCTGCTCAAAAAATATATGCTATCAATTGTTGAACTTTTATGCAAAAGAGAAAGATGTAAATGGTTTGATTTCTGTTTATAAGAGATTGTATTTTCATACCAAAGATAAAAAGTTTGCCAAGAAAGTGGTAGAGCTTCTTATGTATCAAGGTGAAAGAAAGACAGCTATAAGATTTTTAAAGAAAAGTGACTATGATGACAGGTTACTTATTGATATTTATGTTTCTATGAAAGATTTTAAAAATGCTTATAAGACTGCAAAATTATTGTATAAAAAAGACCCTAACCCATCATTTTTGGGAAAGATGGCTATTTTTCAGTATGAAGGCGCCAAGGTGAGGGATAAAAAGCTTCTTATGTCTGTATCTAAAAAGTTTGAAAAAGCAATTCATGCTACAAAAGACCCACTTTATTTAAATTATTACGGTTATCTTTTGATTGATTATAACTTAAATATAAAAAAAGGTATAAAACTTGTAAAAGAGGCTTTGAAAGAAGAGCCAGATTCGCCTTATTATCTTGATTCTTTGGCTTGGGGATATTATAAATTGGGACTTTGTAAAAAGGCAAAAAAAATAATGTCAAAAGTTTTACAAATGACTGGGGATAGTGAAGTTAAAAAGCATGACAATGCTATAAACGAATGTATTAAAAAGAAAGAAGATAAATGATACTTGATGAGATAATAATAAAAACCAAAGAAGAATTGGAAAAAAAGAAAAAAGAGTTTTCTCTTGATTGGCTTGGAAGAAGCCTTGCATACAATCCTTATGTTCCAAGGGATATCAAAAAATACCTTACTTCTACAAAAGAAGATCCTTATAGGATTATTGCTGAAGTTAAAAAAGCAAGTCCAAGCAAAGGCATAATAAAAGAAGATTTTGATCCTTTAAAAATTGCTCAAGAGTATGAGAAAGCCGGTGCAAATGCTATATCGGTTCTAACAGAACCTTTCTTTTTTCAAGGAGATTTGGAGTATCTAACAGGCATAAGAAGATACACAGGAACTCCACTTCTTAGAAAAGATTTTATTATAGATAAATATCAACTTGTCGAGGCTTTGGTTTATGGTGCTGATTTTGTTCTTTTGATAGCAAAGGCTCTGAGTAAAAAAGATTTAAAAGAGTTGCTAAATTATACAAGGCATCTTGGAATGGAAGCATTGGTTGAAATCCATGATAAAGAAGACTTAAAAAAAGCCATATATTCAGGAGCTGATATTATAGGTATAAATCATAGGAATCTTGAGACTTTTAAGATGGACATGGAATTGTGTGATAAACTTATACCTCTTATTCCAAATGGAAAAATAATCGTTGCAGAGAGTGGGATAAGTGATAAAAATGTTATAAAAAGACTTCATGGCAAAGGGGTGGATGCTTTTTTAATAGGAGAATATTTTATGAGACAAGAGAATATAGCAAAAAGTTTGCAAGATTTTAAAAGAGTTGATTGATGCAGTATCTTTATGCACCTTGGAGGAGTGATTATGTTACTCACAAAAAGATAGAGGGTTGTGTCTTTTGCCATATATCTAAAAATTCAAAGATGGATGATGAGCATTTTGTGTTATACCGCGATGAAGTCTGTTTTATGGTTATGAATAAATACCCTTATAATCCCGGACATTTTATGATAATACCCCATCTTCACACTGACAATCTTGAAAGTTTGAATGAGGAAGTTTGGATAAAAATGTCAACACTTGCAAAACAATCAGTCAAAATGCTTAAAGAAGGATTTAATGCTAAAGGGGTTAATATAGGGATGAATTTAGGGGCAAGTGCAGGTGCTGGAATAGCTGAACATGTTCACATGCATATAGTACCAAGGTGGGAGAGAGACACCAACTTCATAACTACTATTGGTCATATTAGGGTATATTCTACTGAGTTTATGCAGGTTTATAAAAAGATAAAAGAGTTGTTGCCAAAATATATAAAGGTTTAAAAATGTCAGTATTGCTTGAATTTTCAATGTTTCCAACAGATAAAGGTGAGAGTGTTAGTGAATATGTAAGCAAAATTATAAAAATGATTGATAAAAGTGGAGTCAAGTATCAGTTAACGGCTATGGGAAGTATAGTTGAATGTGATACAATGGAGAATGCATTAAAAGTTATCAATGATTCATATAAAGTTTTAGAGCCGTATTCTAACAGGATTTATTGCGATATAAAACTTGATATTAGAAAAAATCGACAAAATGCAATAACTTCAAAAATTAAATCTATACAAGACAAAATAGACAACGATGTGTCTATTTTGTAACCGTTGTATGTTAATATCAACCTGATGCATTTTTTTTATATGGGAGGTAAAGCAATATGAAGAAAAAAACAAAGATTTTAGCAACAGTTGGACCAGCTAGTGATAATATTGAGATTTTAGAAGGACTTATTAATGCAGGAGTTAATGTATTTAGACTAAATTTTAGTCATGGTAGCCACGAATATCACCATAAGATTTTAAAACATATAAGACAAGCTGAGAATAACTTACATAAAAAAGTTGGAATACTTCAAGATATTTGCGGACCAAAGATAAGAGTTGGTGAACTTTCAGGTAGTTTTGAGCTAAAAGAGAATGATAGACTTATCTTTGTAAAAAAGCACATAAAAGGCGAAAAGATAGATAATGGATTGTATAAGTTATCCATTAATCAGCCTCAAGTCTTGGATATGCTTAAAGTTGATGAGTACATATATCTTTGTGATGGTAATATAAAAGCTAAAGTTACAAAAACAGGAGATGAGGTAGAAGCTATAGTAGAAAATGATGGAGTTTTATCTTCACAAAAAGGGGTAAATTTTCCAAATACTATTTTGAACCTTGAAATAATAACCCCAAAAGATGAAAAAGATTTGCAATGGGGTGCAAAATACGGAGTTGATTTTGTAGCCATTTCTTTTGTACAGAATGAAAAAGATATAAAAAAAGTAAAAAAACTCCTTGATAAATTTAAATCAACCGCACAGGTTATAGCTAAAATTGAAAAATTTGATGCTGTTGAGAATATTGATAAAATTATAAAAATTAGTGATGGAGTTATGGTGGCAAGAGGGGATCTTGGCATAGAAGTACCTTACTATAAAGTGCCAAGTATCCAAAAAAGAATTATCAGAAAAGCAAATGCTGCCTCAAAACCTGTCATAACAGCAACTCAAATGCTTTTATCCATGACTGAAAAAGAAGTAGCAACAAGAGCAGAGATCAGCGATGTGGCAAATGCCGTGCTTGATGGAACTGATGTAGTGATGCTTTCAGAAGAGAGTGCTATAGGCAGATATCCTGTAAATGTAGTTGAAGTGATGAGCAATACTATAGTTGAAACGGAAAAAGTGTATCCATATAATAAATTTGGGAGATATAAATTTTTAGATGATACCGATGTTATCTCCTCAGCTACTGCAATGCTTGCTACTGATTTAAATGTTAAAGCTCTAATCTCTTTAACAAGTTCTGGAAAATCAGCTAAAAAAATAGCAAGATACAGGACAAACAAACCCATTTATGCGATAACTCATAATGAAAAAATAGCAAGATCTTTAACTTTGGTTTGGGGAGTGGAGCCTGTTATGGATATTGAAGAGGAAAGCTTAAATATAATGCTTGCAAAGATATTAAATAAAGCAGTAAAAGAAAAAATTATAGATTTAGATAGTTCATATATTGTAACCGCTGGTTATCCAACTGGAGTTCCAGGAAGTATGAATTTTATAAGGATACTTAAAAAAGAACAAATGTTGCATTATATAAATAGTACTTGTGAGGAAAAAAATTGACAGCAATAGTAATTTTAATAATTGTAATATTTATTTTTTATATGTTGACTAAAAATTATAATAAATATGATTATAATCAAATAAATCCCAATAAAAAACAAAGCTTTAATGGTAATTTAAGAGACCATGAGGCTGGTCTTATCGTTTCTTTGCTGGCTAAGGTTGCAAAAGCTGATGGTAAGGTTAGTGAGCTTGAGGCTGAACTTATCTCAAATGCATTAACTGAACTTTCATCTGTTTTTGAAAATCAAGCGGAAGTTAGAGAAGAGTTAAAGAAGATATATAAAGATGAGCTTAAAACTTTTGAAAATACGATTGAAATATCTAAGAAATATTTTAATCTTACTAAAAATGATTATTTGAAAAGATTATCAACTGTAGAATTTTTAGTCAATCTTGCATATATAGATAATGATTTTGCTAATGAAGAGTATATGATATGTGAAGATATTTCAAATACTTTGCAAATAAAAAAAGATGATTTTAAAACTGTTATCTTAAAGTTTAAAGAATTTTATGCAAATAAATACAATAAGCAGGTAAATACTTTAGTAAATGCTTATAAGATACTTGGTGTATCAAAAAGTGATGATATGCAAATGATAAAATCAAAATATAAAAAATTAGTCAGAGAAAATCATCCTGACTTGCTTCAAGGAAGAGGAGCTAGTGAATCTATCATAGAAAAAGCAACTTCAAAGCTTCAAGAGATTAATGAAGCTTACGAAATCATAAAGAAAAGCAGAAAGTTATAGTTTAATACTTTTTTTTTCTGCTAAACACATGGCAAAACCTTTTTCATAGTATGCCGCTTCATTTACAAATAAGGCATAAACATCTTTTTCTTCATCATAAGATATTATTTTACCCTCTAATGTTATAAAAAGGGGGTCGTTTTTTTGTATTTTTGTATAATCATTATCCTGTAAATTCGGGTGTATCATAGCAGTTATATTATTCTTTTTATCTCTTGGAAAATCAAGAAGTTTTATATGGTCATAAATATCAATTTCTTTATATTTTCTTTTAAGCTTACCGCAATTTGATTTTTCAAAAAAGTCTAAAATATGACTAATCAACTTCTCTGTTTCAAAAAATAGATCCGCCCGCAAAACTCCTTGCGGCACAGCTCCTACTTCTATGGCAAATCCATCTTTTGTGATAGAATTGACAAATGAAGCATCTTCCAAGTCGCCTCTCCATCTAAAAATATTAATTTTCGGTACTTTCTCTTTTAGATAAGCTGCAGCTTGCCAAGTGAGTTTAGAGTTATTATCAATGACTATGGAGAGTCCCATATTTGAAGTAGTAGAGTGCAAATCAATTATAAAATCAACATTTGTCTTTTTTGCTCCTCTTGGTCCTAACTTGACATTGATAGTTTTTGCTAAAATATCCTCATATTGATATACCTCTGTATTAAACAAATCTTTTTTGGCAAAAGATCTATTTAAATCTTTGTCTATGTATCTGGTGCATTTTTTGATAGCTTTTGGATTTGCATGCATCAGTATCGTCTTGAAACTGTCTCTTTTAACCAATTTAGGATTATTTTTGAATTTATTTATAAGAAATACTCCAGTTAACTCATTTCCATGTGTACCACCGGTTATTGCAATTTTTCTAATTTTTCTCTTCATTTTCTTCACTCTTTCACTTGCTTATTTTGACAAGTTTATTATATCTAAAAAAGATAGTGAATTTTATAGCAAAGTTAGCTGCCTTTGGTATTAGTACTTAAAATTTAATTGCTTTTAATTACTTTTAGATAAAATACCGCAAATTAAAAAAAGAGAGCAACTTATTATGGTTTTGACGATAGGAATAATATATTTTTTATATATATTAGTAAAAATTTATATTTCAATAATGGAAATTGGATATGTAGCAAGAGCAAAAAATATGACTCCTGTTATACTGCCAAAACAAAAATATATAGAAGCGGCTATGTACAAAATAGCAAGTGAAAGATTAAATATGATTAGTACTTTATTTGATTATGTGCTATTTATTTTTTGGGTTGGGTATGGTTTGAGATGGCTTAACACATTGGTAAATATAGATAATGAGCTGGTAAAATCAGTTGTTTTTATTGATCTTTTCATAATTGTAAATTATATTGTATCTTTACCCTTTGATATATATTCAAAGTTTTATCTTGATAAAAAGTTTGGTTTTAGTAATATTACTCTAAAGATATTTATAACAGATATTATCAAGCTATCTATTGTATTTTTGGTATTTGGTTCATTGGTCATATTTGGAATTAGTTATATTATAGAAACATTTAAGCTTTGGTGGTTTTGGGGTTTTGTTTTTATATATCTTATCATAATTGGGGTAAATATCATATATCCAACCTTTATAGCCCCACTTTTTAATAAATTTATTCCACTTGAAAATGAAGATTTAAAAAAGTCTATTGAAAAACTTATGTCTCAGGCAGGATTAAAAAGTAGTGGAATTTTTACGATGGATGCCAGTAAAAGAGATAACAGACTCAATGCATATTTTGGTGGACTTGGGAGTTCTAAAAGAGTAGTTTTGTTTGATACATTGATCAAAAAACTTACAAAAAATGAACTATTGTCAGTTTTAGGGCATGAACTTGGGCATTTTAAACATAAAGATATAATCAAAAATATATTGATTATGGGAGTACTTCTTTTTTTAATTTTTGCTATTTTTGGTAATTTGCCAGAGTCACTTTTTCTATCTTTTGGATTGCAAAAAACAGCTTTTTCAGTCATAGCATTTTTCCTACTACTCTCTCCGATAGTAGCATTTATTTTTATGCCGGTAATGGGAGTACTTAGCAGATCAAATGAGTATGCCGCTGATGAATATGGAAGCAAATGCGAGAGTAAACAAACTTTAGCTAATGCACTTGAAAAACTTGCAAATGAAAACAAAAGTTTTCCAGTGTCTCATCCTTTGTATATATTTTTTTATTTTACTCATCCGCCTCTTGTGGAAAGATTAAAAAGACTTGGAAAAAATTATAATGATTCAAATATGGCTTTAAAAGAAAATTGTGAGATATAAAGTGGACAAAAATGATACTTCTCTTAGCATAAAACAAGCTCTTAAACTTGCTTCCAGTATGCTTTTGAAAGTTACACAATATCCAAAAAAAGAAGCCTTAATATTATTGTCATACTTCCTTTGTAAAGATGAAGTATGGCTATTTTTACATGAAGACTCTAAGATTAAAAATAGTGATGGGTATTTTAATCTTATAAAAAGAAGGGCAAATGAAGAACCGATTGAATATATCACTAAAAAAGTCAGCTTTTATTCAGAAGAATTTTTTATAGACTATGGAGCACTGATACCTCGCCCGGAGACTGAACTGCTTGTGGATGAAGTTATAAAATTAGCAAAGAATTTTAAAAAAGAAATAAATATATCTGAGATAGGAATTGGAAGCGGTATTATAAGTATAATGCTTGCAAAAAATATAAAAAATTCTAAAATTACGGCAACCGATACATCAATAAAAGCGATCGAAATAGCAAAAAAAAATATAGAAAAATTTAGCTTCTTAGATAAAATAAAGGTATTTAACAGCTCTTATCTTGATTGTGTTGAAGAAAAAATTGATATTATTGTATCAAATCCTCCTTATGTGGCAAATGATTATGAAGTTGAAAAGCCACTTCATTATGAGCCTAAAGAAGCGATATTTGCAGGAGAAGAGGGTGATGAAATATTAAAAAATATTATACATGTTGCAAAGAAAAAAAAGGTAAAGTATTTGGCTTGTGAGATTGGATATAATCAAAAAGATAGTATTGTAGAGTTATTGGATAAACTTTCTTTTGGTGAATATTATTTTTATAAAGATTTGTCTGGATTTGATAGAGGTTTTGTAGTAAGTACCTAACCAGAAATAACACCAATTAATTGGTGTTATTTCTGGTTAGGTAATTAAAAGGAGATTGTAATGTATGACAAAGGGCATATTAAAAAATGGATATTTGATTTTTATATTATTTTATTGGGTTTGAGTATAGGAAGTATTTTTGCTCTTGGTATATTTGTAGCTCCGGTTGTTTTTGTACCATCGCCAATTCTTGGAAATGGAGTCTTGAGTCAATTTCAAAGCGGTCTTTTAATGAGTAAGATTTTTTTACATTTTAATTATCTTTTAGGCTTTACTGGGATTTTTATTCTTTTTTATGAATTTAAAGCATTTTTTTCTCTTGATAAAGATAAGATTAGCTTTTTTATAGCTATTTTAGTTATATACTGTATAGGATTGTTTGTACTTTATTATACACCTTATATAATACAGGCACAATCCCAAATGCAGACTCAAACAAGTGGATTTGAGGCGATGCATAAGGGGAGCGAATTGGATTTTAAGATTCTTTTAGTATCTCTTGTCGGATTGATGTGGAGGCGTCTTGTTAAAAGAGAAAGTTTGTGATTAAATATCTCGAGCATCTTAAAAGATACCCGAGAGGATCATTAATCCATTTGATTTCTAATAAAAGTAGGGATTTCCAGCAAATCTTCTTGATGCTCATATCCACCACTTACTTTTTTAAGTCTTGCGATTCTATCTTTTCTTAATTCTTCATTTGGATCAACAAGTGTCAAATTTTCCTGTTTTTCTTTTTCACTTTCAAAACCTGTTGCCACAATGGTAATTTTGACTTTATTTTCCGGCATATCCTCATTTGTAGTTGTTCCAAATATGACATGTGCATCTTCGTCCGCATTATCATAAACGATTCCCATAGCATCACTTATCTGACTTAACGGACAGTTTGGATGAATATTAAAATGTATCAACACACCAAGAGCTCCATTTATGCTCATATTATCAAGCAATGGCGATTCTATGGCATTTTTCATAGCTTCAACAGCTGCATCTTCACCTTCAAATTCTCCTACTCCAAGAAGTGCCATGCCTCTATGGCTCATTACAGTTTGTACATCTGCAAAGTCCAGGTTTATATCATTATTGCCATAAGAAAGCACAACTGAACTCATGCCTCCTACAGCTCGACTTAGAATATTATCAACTATTTTAAAACTATCTTTTATTCCGAGGGATTTGTCTATGATGCTTAAGAGCTTGTCATTTGGTATTACAACTATTGAGTCACTCTCTTTTTTAAGTTCTTTCAAGCCTTCTTCTGCCATCTTTGTTCTTCTTCTGCCTTCAAACATAAATGGCTTAGTTACAACTGAAACTGTCAATGCTCCAATCTCCTTGGCCGCCTGTGCGATAACAGGAGCAGCACCCGTACCGGTTCCTCCGCCAAAACCTGATGCTATAAATACAATATCAGCATTTTCCAAAGAGCTTCTTATCTCTTCATAATTTTCAAGTGCAGACTCTTTTCCCACTTCAGGATTCATACCAGCACCCAAACCTTTTGTCCTTTTTTCACCCAATTGTATTTTTGTAGGAGCAAGTGATGAGTCAAGAGCCTGAGCATCTGTGTTTGCAACTATTAAGTCGATACCGCTAACACCTTCACTTATCATGTGGTTTATCATATTGCCACCACCTCCACCTACTCCTACTACCTTTATACAGGCTCCGGCTATTCGCTTTGACTCTTCTACTTTAAAATCATCCATTAATCGCTCCTCAAAATAGTTGTGTTATCATATTCCAAAATCTTGATAATCTTTCTTTTAAATCGTTTTCTTTTTTTATCTTTTTTATCTTTATAATCTTATCTTTTTCTGGTTGTTTTTCAATTTTTATATCATTTATATCTTCCATTGTATTTCGCAGGTGTGTAGGTGATTCTATAATTTCATTTTTATATCTTAGTTTTTTATTTGAATCTATTTCGTATGGAGTAAAATGACCTCCACCATATAGAACCAATCCAATGCCTGTTGAATATATAGGATCTTTAAGAGTTTCGACAATACCGTCTATTTTTTTAGGTTTGGCTATTCTAATAGGCATGTTATCAAAAATAGCCACTGAGAGTTCTCTTAATCCATCTATCTTTGTAAAACCTCCCGTAAGTACAATCCCCGCTCCAATTTGATCTTTAAATCCACTCTCATCAATAGATTTTGCAAGTATCATTAATGTCTCTTCAACTCTCGCATATATAACATTTGAAACAATTTCCAAAGAAACTTCATTTGTATTGTTATCATCCCCGATAACTGGAAGCTCTATCAATTCACTACTGATTTTTTTCAATGATCCATGTTTTATTTTTACATTTTCAGCATTACTAAGTGGTGTATGTAGTGCCATTGATAAGTCATTTGTGATATTGTTTGACCCTACTGCCAAAAAATCATTGTATCTGATGCTGTTTCCTGAATTTATGCTCAAGTCACAAGTCGCTCCACCTATATCTATAACTCCGACACCCAACTCTTTTTCATCTTCATTTAAAACAGCTATACTTGAAGCATATCCGTTTAACACGATATTATCAATCTGAATACCGGCTAATTCAACTGCCTTTTTTAAATTGTTTAGGGCTGATTTTTGTGCAGTTATTATATGAACATGGACTTCAAGTCTATTTCCATTCATGCCCAAAGGATCATCAATATATTCTTGGTTGTCAACTTTAAAATTATACGGCAATACATGAATTCTTTCAAACTCTTGAGGTATGTTTGCATTATGATCAGCCATCATCATAGCTCTGTTTATCTCTTTTATTCCTATCTCGTTACCCGGTATATTTACTACTCCGTAACTCTCAACACTTTTTGTATAAGCACCTGATATAGATACAATAACCCTGTCTATGTTTGTTCCTGCAACTTTTTTAGCTTCGCTTAGTGCTTCTTTTATAGAGTTCGATGCTAGCTCGATATTTGTAATAATTCCCTTTTTTATACCTTTTGATTTTGATAAACCGCTACCAACGATTTTTAAAGAATCATTATTGCTTTCGGCGATAATGGCACATATTTTTGAAGAACCAATATCAATGCCTAAAATAGTTCTGCTCAACTATTGTCCTTTATAAAAACTTTCTATTTTGTATTTATTTCTCAAAATGCTTAAGAGCTTCCTGTTTATTTCAGCTATTTTTGCATTTTTTACATTATCATTTAGCAACTTGCTATATGTTTTAAGCTTACTTTTATCAAGCAATTTTTGTTCCATTATTTTGTAAACAATCGCCTTGTTTCCAAATATTTTGTAGCCTTGTCTCGCACTTGAGTTGAATACTTGATTTAAAAATTCTACTGCTTCAATTTCGTTTAAGCCTTGTACATTTTTTATATCATCTCTGCTTACAAAGCCTATGTTTATCCCATCATTAAATGTTTTTAATACTTGTTTTGCATTATTTGACAAATATCTATCTCTAAGAACTTTTATATAATCTTGCTTGACTAGATTTTTTGCATTTTGAAATGTCATGGGTCTTGGTAAATTAACTTTATCTAATTTTGCAACTATATATTCTCCATTGCTTTTAAATGGCTTTAAAATGTTCCCTATATTTGATCTGTTCAATATTTTTTGAGGAAAATTATTATTATTTACTTTGACAATTATTGTATCGGTTGCTTTGATTTTACCATTTCTTAAAGCTAAATATTTTTTAAGTGCGGATAATTTTCCTTTTTGAAATTGCAAATCTTGTATAACTCTGTTTTTGGCAGCATCAAAACTTAGTATCTTGCCATCAGTGCCTGTGTATGAATATTTATGTAATTTGTAAAACTCTTTTGTTTCATTTGCATCAACTTTTATAAAAGCAACAGGTACTTTTATTATCGAGAGTTTATATGATTTTTTTGTAATATATGACTCTTTTCTTTTTTTCCAGAATTTTTTTAATTCATTTTCATTTACAGTTAAATTTGGTAAGTTTGCCTTAACAATCTTAATCATTAACTTATCTTGCATAAATATTGAAGCTCCAAAAGTTTTAACTTCAAGAGGAGTTGGTGAAAGATGAAGTATATTGTTTATTTTATTTAATGTTATCTCTTTTCTGATAGAGCTTTCATAGTCTTTTGGAGTAATTTGAATATTTCTTAAAACTCTAAAATACTGATCTTTATCAAAAACTCCATTATGTTGAAAAGCTTTAGTGTTTTCAAGAGCATTTTCAACTTCAATATTAAGTGTTTTTAAACCAAGTTCACTTGCATAATTAAGTATAAGTGCTTCATCTATAAGCTGATTTAAAGCTATCTTTTGCAGTCCAAGTTTTTTAGCCTGCTCGTTGGTTAAAGCACCTTTTGTTTTTTGTTGATAGTAGTTAAATATATTTGAATATGCAGTATTTAACTCTTTTATAGTTATTTTTTGATTTCCGACAAGTGCCACCGCCTGAGATCTTTTTGTATTGTAACTGTAAGCTCCCCAGCCAACAAAACCGGCACCTACGAAAGCGATAGTACTTATCCAAATAGTAACAACAAGGTATTTTCTGTGTTTTTGCATCCATGTAATCATTGATAATCCTCAATCCATAATAATTTTAGGTATAATTCTATTTAAATTGTTATTAATTTACGATGAAACAGGGAAAAAAATGGATAATTTATCTTTAAAACAAAGAGATTTAAAAAATATATGGCATCCTTGCAGTCAAATGAAGGATTATGAAAGACTACCTTTGATACCCATTAAAAATGCAGAAGGTGTTTATTTGGAAGATTTTGACGGCAATAAATATCTTGATGCTATCAGTTCCTGGTGGGTAAATTTATTTGGACATAAGAATCCTTATATTAATGAGAAGTTAAAAAACCAAATTGATACTTTAGAACATGTTATTTTCGCAGGTTTTACACATGAGCCTATTATAAGACTTTCAGAAAGACTTGTTGCCCTGACTCCAAAAAATCTGACAAAATGTTTTTATGCTGATAACGGTTCAAGTGCTGTCGAAGTTGCATTGAAGATGAGCTTTCATTATCATAAAAACAAGGGGCTTACAAAACCGTATTTTGTTTCATTGACAAACTCTTATCACGGAGAGACAATCGGAGCATTATCGCTTGGGGATTTGGGTATATATAAACAAAGTTATAAAGAAATTTTGATAAAATCCATAAAAACCGAGGTGCCAAAAGATAAAAGCGAGGAAGAATCTATCATTGCTGCAAACAAGTTGAGAGAATTGTTTGAAAAAAGAGCCGATGAAATTTCTGCATTTATTCTCGAACCTTTAGTTCAATGTGCAGGAGGCATGCACATGTACTCACCTTTGTTTTTGAAGTTGGCTTTTAAATTATGTAAAGAGTTTGGTATACATTTTATAGCAGATGAGATTGCGGTTGGTTTTGGAAGAACAGGTAGTATGTTTGCTGTTGAAAGTGCTGGGATAGAACCGGATTTTATGACACTAAGCAAAGGTATCACCGGTGGATACTTACCGCTGTCAGTTGTTATGATAGAAGAACAGATGTATGATAGTTTTTATTGTGATTATAATTTACACAAATCTTTTCTTCACTCACACTCATATACGGGAAATGCATTATCTTGTTCAGTTGCTAATGCTGTTCTTGATATATTTGAAAAAGATAATATTATAGAATCAAATAAAATAAAAAGTCAATATATAAGCAATAAATTGGTAAAATTTTTAGAGTTGGAAAAAGTAGAGTCCATCAGACAAACCGGTATGATAGCTGCTGTCTCTATAAAAGGCTATAAAACTGATGAGCGAGTTGGCTTGCGAGTTTATGAGTATGGATTGAAAAATGGAGTTTTGCTGAGACCTTTAGGTAATGTAATATACTTTATGCCGCCATACACAATCAACAATAAAGAGATTGATAAAATGATGAGCGTTGCTTATGAAGCTATAAATATGTTATAATTTTATTACAATAGAAGGAGATTTTTGGTGTCAAGAAAGATTACAAAGATATCGGTAATTAGTATTTTCATTTTATTTGTTGCCTTTGGGATAAGTTTTTTTTTAAGTCAAAATAAAAAGGTTATTGCATCAAAAGATTATGGAACATATATAACACCTGCTTTGGTGTATATTAAGCCTGGAAGTTTTCTGATGGGTTCAGATTTGAAAAATAAAAATGAAAAACCTTTGCATAAAGTGATTATCAAAAAAGGTTTTTATATGGGTAAATATGATGTTACATTTAAGGAATATGATAAATTTTGCAAAGATACAAAAAGGAAAAAACCAAGTGATGAAGGATACGGAAGAGGAAACATGCCTGTTATAAATGTAAGTTGGAATGATGCCAAAGCTTATGCAAAATGGTTAAGTAAAAAAACAAAAATGGATTATGAACTACCGACAGAAGCTCAGTGGGAATATGCAGCAAGAGCTGGAACTACAACCAAATGGAGTTTTGGTGATGATGTAGAAAAATTAAAAGACTATGCATGGTATAAAAAGAATTCCAATAACAGACCTCATTTAGTAGGTTTAAAAAAACCAAATCCCTGGGGGCTATATGACATGTATGGTAATGTTTGGCAGTGGTGCAGGGATAGATATATTTTCGGTTATAAAAATACGCCAAGAGATGGAAGCGCAAATACCTCTGGCAATCAAATAGACAGAGTTCTTCGTGGTGGCTCATGGTTTAATGATGCTAAATATTTATATTCATTCCACCGATACGGATATGTACCAAAAGGTGCCGGTAGTGTTTTTGGATTTCGTTTGGTTAGAAACTTATAATAATATAGGAGAGAAATTGTGAAAAAGATTATTTTATTGATTGCTTTATCTATTTTTGCCTTTGGTAAGATGCAGTTTTCAAATCCACAACCGACATTTATGAATCCTAGAAAATGGGTTATTAAAATGCATATTAGCAACTTATCCACAGTTAATGAAACTTTGGGTGCTATTTATAATGTACTTAAAGAGTATCCCTCGGATTCACTTAAAGTAGCGGTGATTTGTTATGGAAAAGGAATGAGAGTTCTTAAAAAAGATTATGATCCTCATACACTGTTAAGGATAAAATCTCTAATGGCTTATGGTGTTGAATTTGTTGCCTGTAAAAATACAATGGCTACGATGAAATGGACGAAAAAAGATATTATAAGCGGTGTTTCTTATGTGCAAGCAGGCATAGCTGAAGTTATTGAAAGAGTTGCTGGTGGATGGATAGATGTTACACCGTATTAAAGGTTCTATATGAAAACTCCACACATTCCGGTTTTACTGGATGAAGTGAAAAATGTATTTAGTGATATTGAAAACGGTTATATAATTGATTGTACTTTGGGGTATGGAGGTCATAGCGAAGCTTTGCTCGAATTAAATGAAAATTCAAGATTGATATGTGTTGATCAAGATAAAGAAGCGATAGAATTTTCTAAAAAAAGGCTTAAAAGATTTTCAGAAAGAATAATATTTGAAAATGATAAATTTTCCAATATCATACAAAAATACAAAGATAAAAATATAAATGGTATATTAGCTGATATAGGAGTCTCTTCATTACAACTTGACAAAAAGGGCAGAGGTTTTGGATTTGATTCAGATTTACTTGATATGAGAATGAATCAAGAAAGTAATTTGAGTGCTTATGAAGTTGTAAATCACTACTCTAAAATGAAACTTGAAGAAATTTTTAGGGAATATGGCGAAATAAGAGAATACAAAAAGATAGCTGATATTATATGCAGATATAGGGAGAAGGAGCATATAAAAAGTGCAAAAGAATTAGCTGATATAATACAAAAGCATT
The DNA here is from genome assembly GCA_015488975.1 of Campylobacteraceae bacterium. Lineage (GTDB taxonomy): Bacteria > Campylobacterota > Campylobacteria > Campylobacterales > JALSKU01 > JALSKU01. The sequence goes on from WFMT01000201.1 coordinate 20,894, forward strand.
TTAAAAGAGGAAAAATACATTCAGCTACTTTGGTATTTCAAGCTATTAGAATAGAAGTTAATGATGAATTAGGCGAACTTGATACTTTGCTTGAATCTATAAAACAAGCATCTTTAAGTAATGTTAAGATTGCTGTTATAACTTTTCATTCATTAGAAGACAGAATTGTAAAAAGAACTTTTAAACAGTGGAATAAAAACTGTATTTGTCCTCCTGAAGTATACAGATGTGAATGTGGCAATAACCATTCTTTAGGAAATATACTAACCAAAAAGCCTATAATTCCGACAAAAGCAGAGATAAAACAAAATCGCAGAAGCAGGAGTGCTAAGATGAGAGTTTTTTATATTAATGAATAAGTTGGTAGAAGATGATTTTTTAATGATAACAAAAAACAAGAAGAAGATAAAAAAATCTAAATATAAACTTTTAGATGAGATTGAATCAAGTAGAAATAATAATGTAGAGAACCTCAGTTTTAAGCTTTTAATTAGTGTATTTTTAGTATTGTTTACGGTTTTAATTATTGTATTACCTAAAATTTATTTAAAAAATGAGATATATTATAAAAGTAGAGATATCAGCAAACTTTATAACGAGTATTCCATATTAAAAGAAGAGAATAGAGTATTAAAAAGAAAACTTGAATATATGAAATTTAAAAATAGAGTTTTAGATACAATATTTTAAGAAAATTTGGAAAAAAAATGATAAAAAAATTTATAACTTTTGGTGTTGATAAGCCAGTACTAAATCACATATTTCTTATATTTTTATTGGTTTTGTCGATTTTTTCATACAATAAGATTCCAAAAGAAATATTTCCCTCTTCACAACTTGATACTATCGTGATAACTGGAGGTTATCCCGGAGCCAGTCCTGATATACTTGATAAAATGGTGGTAAAAAATATAGAAGATGGTGTGAGAAATTTGAGTAATATTGATGATATAACAAGCACCATTAAAAATAGTTTTTTTATGATAAAAGTTGATTTGAAAAAAGGTGCAAATCAAATAGAATTATTAAATGATATCAAAGATATTATATCAAACCAAAGAAGATACTTACCAAGTGATATGAACGAGCCTGTGGCAAAAATATTACAAAAAAGTTTTCCTTTGATAACTGCTACAATATCATCAAAAAGTGCTTCAAAACAAGAGTTACTTGATTTAGCTGAAAAATTAAAAAACAGATTGTCTCAAATCTCAAATCTAAGTGATATACAAATAAGAGGAAATGCTGATTTGGAACTGGTTTTTGATATAAATGATAAAAAGATAGAAGCATACGGACTAAATAAGCAAAGTGTTATATCTGCGCTTGCCAATATCAGCTCCATATTTCCAGTAGGAATCATAAAAGAAAAGGCAAATCATCTTTTTTTAAGCACTATAAATGGTCAAAAAAATATACAAAAAATCAAAAATACAATCATCAATATAAATGGTAAAAAACTTAGGATAAAAGATATAGCCAAGGTAGATTTTAAGTTGAGCGATTTGAGTGAAGTTTCACATTTTAATGGAGAGCCAAATGTTGCCATAAATATCAAAAAAGCCGAACAAGGCGATGCTATAAAATTGGTTAAACAGGTAAAACAAGTTTTAAAACAATACAAAAAAAGATATAAGAATTACAATTTTGATACTTATACAGACACTTCTATCTGGATAAGAAATAGGCTCAATACTGTTATATCAAATATAATTTTCGGTCTTATTTTAGTTACGCTTGCGGTATATATCTTTGTAAGTGGAAGAATCGCTTTTGTAGTTGGTCTTGGTATACCGGTTAGTTTTATGATTGGTTTGATTGCTACAAAAATGCTTGGGTATTCTTTAAATATGCTCTCTTTGCTCGGTGCTTTGATGGCTCTGGGAATGCTCGTAGATGAAGCGATAGTGGTCGCAGAGAATATATACAGGCATTTGGAAAAAGGTGATGACAGCAGAAGCGCGGCTATAAACGGTGCAGCTGAAATGTTTCCAGCTGTTGTAACAGCAACAACAACAACGATATTTGCCTTTTTACCATTGCTTATAGTAAGTGGTCAGATGGGGCTTTTTATAAGGATTATTCCTATTATGATATCTGTTTTATTGCTTAGCTCTTTATTCGAAGCATTTTTCTTTTTACCTTTGCATGCAAAAGAGTTTTTAAAAGCACATAAACAAAAAAATAGAACTAAAAAGTTTTGGGATATGTGCAAAACGGCATATTCAAGCTTTATGAAAATTGCATTAAAATATAAAAAAACTACTTTAATTTTATTTTTAGTGCCTACTGTTTTGTTGAGTGTAATTATGCTTAAAAACAGTAAATTCCAACTTTTTCCGGATTTTGACAATACTCAAATATTTCTTAAAGGTAAAGTTGGAGTCAACAACGATCTGTACCAAACACAAAAATTAGTTACAAAAATTGAAAAAGTTTTACTTTCAAAATTACCAAAAAATGATATAGCCTCTATAACTTCGATAACTGGCATGAAATTGGATAATAAATTTAGACCCGATATAGCTGAGAATAATTTTCAAATCTTTATAAATCTTCATGAAAGAAAACCGGAAAACTTTTTTGGCAAATATATCAATCCTTACCTTTCGCCATCTTATGATGGTAAAGATATGATAAGAACACTAAGTGCAAAAAAGATAGCTAAAATAGTTAAAAATATAACCAAAAAACTTGCAAAGAATAAAGCATATAAAGAATTTAGTATAGAAGTTCCCGGTGCAGGGATAGTAAAAAGTGATATTGAGATATCATTCAGTGCAGACACAAAAGATATAAAAAAAGCTATAAAGCTGACTGAAGATAAGATGAAAACCATAAAGGGTGTATTCAATATAACCGATGATATGCTCTCTGGTGAAAAAGAGTTGAAATTAAAAGTTAACAAATATGGACAAAGTTTGGGATTTAACGAAATTATTATCTCTTCAATCTTGAAAAATTTATTTCAAAAAGCAGAAATCGGTAAAATGTTTAAAAAAGGAAAATTAGTTAAAATAAAAGCAGAAATTATCAATAAAGATAACTTTCAGACATTAAAAAATCTTTATATAAATATACCCGGCAGTCTTAAAAAAGTAAGACTTAGTGAGGTTGTTGATTTTATTTACAAACCAAGCTATACTGAAATTTACAAAGATAACGGAAAAAAGATTAGAACAGTGTTTGGTTCGTTAAATAAAGATCAGTTGACTTCTGCTGGCTTTATTAAAAAAATGAAAACAACTTTTAACACCATTAAAAAAATGGGAGTAGATATAGATATCAAAGGAGAACAAAAATCAAATACCCAAGTGCAAAAAGAGATGGCAGAAGCCGGTGTAATAGCGCTGTTTCTTATATTTATAGCTTTAGTATGGATGTTTAATTCAGGCATACTTTCTCTTATCGTTTTAAGTACCATACCTTTGTCAATAATCGGTGTTCTTATTGGCAATCTTATAATGGGGATAAATTTAACTATGCCTGGACTTTTAGGTTTGGTCGGATTAAGCGGGGTTGTTGTAAATGATGGGATTATAATGGTTGATTTCATTAAAAATAGTAAAATTAAAGATGAAGTTGTTCACCTTGCTTCTTTAAGGCTAAGACCCATATATTTGACTTCTGTCACAACTGTCTTGGGACTTATGACGCTTATGTTTTTTGCATCAGGTCAGTCAGTAATCCTTCAGCCTATGGCGATAGCACTTGGCTTTGGCGTTACCTGGGCCACTGTGTTAAATCTATTTTATGTACCGGTTTTGTATTCAGTAATTTATAGGGTAAAATAAGCTATAATTCATATTTTATGGAAGGAGTTTATGAAGATGTGGTTGGAAGATGATGATATATTTGGCGGAAAGCCTGAAAAGAAATTTTTTGATATTATTTTTAATGCAAATAGAAATCTAGTTCAAGATGAGTTGAATAATTCTGTTAGAAAAGTCGCTGCCTTAGAGCTTTTACTTGAAGAAATGCTCACAGAAGATAAAGATACTGATGCTATTATAAATAATTATGTTTTTAAAAATCAAGATAAAGTAAATCAAAGAACTGACAATCTTTATATAGAAATGATGGGAAATATTTTAACACAGAATGAATAGGTTTTTTATTTTTTTATTTTTTATTTCATCTATAAATTTACAGGCGGCGGCAAAATGGAAATATCAGTATCAATTTGATTTGAAAAAAGACCAAATTGCCAAAGTCCACATATCGTACAAGAATAAAAGTATATTTTTGAAAAATGGTGAGTTTGACTTTAGGTGGACACTGTATAAAACTGGTTCACTTATAACTTTTAGCAGTTATCAAAAAGTGCAATCTCAGCATGTTTTGCATTTGGGCTACAAATTAAACAGTTACAATGTTACCCTTGTGCCAAATGGAAGTTCTTTCTCAGATAGAATATATTTGACCGTAGTTTTTAATAGTTTTGATAAAGGTGCAGGTGTTGCAAAGATTGATATGTTTATAAAAGATGACAATAACAAAATATTGGCTGAATTTATAGATCCAAATAAGGATAAAAATGCTAAATAAAGTTGATAAAATTATTAATGATTTTTTATTTGACTTGGAAAATGATAGAATTTTAAATTTATACAAAGAGATTTCCTCTGGTAAAAAATTGAGAGCCAAACTGATACTAAAAATAGCAGGAGATACTGAGGATGCCTGTTTTTTAGCTGCAATTGTTGAAATGATACAAATAGCAAGTTTATTACATGATGATGTGATTGATGATTCAGACACAAGACGCGGAAGAAGTTCAATAAATGCTATTTTTGGTAATAAAATAGCAATTATGTTAGGTGACATATTGTACTCAAAAGCTTTTTATGAGCTTAATTCATTGCCCAATGAAGTTTCAAAAATTATTTCAAATTCGGTAACAAAACTTTCTATCGGAGAACTTTTGGATGTTGAACTTTCAAATAAATTTAATCCGGATAAGGATAAATACTTTGATATGATTTATAAAAAAACAGCATCTCTTATAGAAGCGTCATCTTATGCCGCAGCATATATCGGTAAAAAAGATACTCATAAGTTTGCACTCTACGGCAAAAATCTTGGTCTGGCATTTCAGATAATAGATGATATTTTGGATATTACAATGGATTCTAAAACTCTTGGAAAACCTGCACTGAGCGACTTTAAAGAAGGAAAAACGACATTGCCTTATATAATTCTTTATGAAGCATTAAATGAAGAAGAGAAGAAAAAGCTTGTGTCATTTTTTAAAAAGATGTTAAATACTGAAGAAAAAGAGTGGATTTTATATAAGATGAAAGAATATAATGTCATCAAGAAGTCTTTGTCGATAGTTGAAGAGTTTGCAAAGAGTGCACTTTTGAGTATTAAAGAATATAAAAATAATGACTTGGAAAAGATTATTACAGATATGGTTAAAAGAGAATATTAAGGAAGTTATATGAATTATTTGATTATGAGTTATTCCCATAAAAACAGTGACCTTGCGATAAGAGAAAAAGTTGCTTTTATAAGTGATGAGAAAAAAATAGAATTTTCAAAGAAATTACTTAAGTATGAAGCTATCAATGAAGTAATGATAATATCAACTTGTAACAGAGTAGAAATATTAGCGAGTGTAAAAGAGTGTCAAGAAACATTGAAATATATTTTTTATGAGCTTTCTGAGATATCGAATATGCCAGTGGGTATACTTGAAAAAAAAGCTGAGATTTATGAAGATAGTGCTGCAATTCATCACATATTTTCTGTTGCTGCATCACTTGATAGCGTAGTTATTGGTGAAACTCAGATAGTAGGGCAGATAAAAAATGCTTTTAAGGTTGGTTTTGACAATGGTTTTTGTTCGCAAAAAATAGCAAGGGTGATGCATCATACTTTTAGATGCGCAGCAGCTGTTAGAAGTAGTACTGATATATCCTCAACGGCAGTATCTGTTTCAAGTGTGGCAGTCAATAAAGCCAAAGAGTTTTTTGATGGTAACTTAGCAGGGTTTTCTGCTCTTGTTATTGGAGCAGGAGAGATGAGCAGGATTTGTGCAGAATATTTGATAAAACATGGTGTCAATGTTATCATTATAAGCAGAAATATAGAAAAAGCTCAAAGATTGGTAGATGAATTAGGTGGAACTACCATAGCTGAAGATTTTAGCAGACTTGAAGAGTTTATCAACAAATACAGACTTCTTTTTTCTGCAACGAGTGCCAAAGAATATGTTATAAATAATAAAATGGTAAAAGAAGTTGACTTTGAAAGATATTGGTTTGATATAGCTGTACCAAGAGATATACAAGAGTCTTGTAAGACAAAAAATATCCAGCTTTTTACAGTAGATGACTTAAAGGATGTGGTCTCTCAAAATAAAATATTTAGAGAAAAGCAAGCAGGAATTGCTTTTTCCATTATCGGTAAGTTTACAATGGAGTTTTATAAATGGCTTCAAACCTTACAAGTTGATCCTATCATAAAAAAGATGAGAGATATGGCAAAAAGAAGTGCTCAAAAAGAACTTGATAGAGCCTTAAAAAAAGGATTTTTGCCAAAAGAGCAAAAAGATGAAGTTGAAAAAATTCTTCATCAAGCATTTAATTCATTTTTGCACAAACCTACACAAAATTTAAAAAAAGTAGCAAAAGATCCAGAATTTGATACTATCGTGCAATCTTTTCAATATCTTTTTGATATAAATGAAAATCAAAAAAAGGCAATAAATATGTATAAATGCGAATACCATATGGAACAAGATATGAGCAATTCATCGCTACAGCCCAAGGAGAAATAAGTGAGATTTTCCAAACTTTTTATCCCTACTACAAAAGAAGCACCAAATGACGCAGTTTTGCCAAGTCATAGATTGTTGATTCAAGCAGGGTTTATTACTCAAGTCGGTAGTGGAATATATAACTTTTTACCACTTGGAAAGATTGTCCTTGATAAAATTAGAAAAATTGTCAAAGAAGAGCTTGACAGAGTTGATTCTCAAGAAGTACAACTGGGTTTTGTTACTCCAAGTGAACTTTGGGTCCAAAGTGGTAGATTTGCAAAATATGGAAAAGAGCTTTTGAGGTTTAGTGATAGAAAAAACAATGAATTTGTTCTAAGTCCTACTGCTGAAGAAATGATGGTGGATTTGGTAAAAAATAGAGTCAAAAGTTATAAACAGTTGCCACTTCACTTATATCAGATAAATACTAAATTTAGAGATGAAGCAAGACCAAGATTTGGTCTTTTAAGGGGGAGAGAGTTTTTGATGGAGGATGGATATAGCTTTCATGAAGACTTTGAAGACTTAAATAGAGAATTTGATGTAATGGAAGCAACATATTCTAAAATATTTTCAAGATTGGGTCTTGATTTTAGAGTTGTAAATGCTGATAGCGGGGCTATTGGTGGTAGTGGCAGTAAAGAGTTTATGGTTTTAGCAAACAATGGTGAGGATGATATCATGATATGCGAGAATTGCTCTAATGCTGCCAATATAGAAGTTGCCAATAGAAAGAAACGAGTTTCTCCATATAAGGAAAAACCGCAAATGCAACCTGGAAGATTTTATACGCCGGATGTAAAAACTATAGATAAACTGGCAGAATTTTTTAAGATAGAGCCATATTATCTTGTTAAGGCGGTTGCAAAAAAAGCAATTTTTGAGAATAATACAGAAAGTATTGTAATATTCTTTTTAAGGGGTGATGATGTTTTGGAAGAGACTAAAGCATTAAATGCTGTAAATGCTTTAGAATTGATAGATATTGATGCAAATGAGCTTGAGGATGCAGGAGTAGTTCCTGGATTTATTGGGCCAGGAGTTGAAAATGTAGATATTGTAGTTGATATAGAGTTAAAAGATGAAGATTTGCTGATATGTGGTGGAAATGAAAAAGATTATCACTTTGTAGGGTATAGTTTCAAGGATAAGTTTGATTATGATTACAAAGATATAGCAGAAGTAAAAGAGGGTGATTACTGCTTTGAATGTGGTGGTAAATTGAGACAGACAAAAGGCATAGAAGTAGGGCATATCTTTAAACTCGGCACCAGGTATTCAAAACCTTTAAATGCCAATTTTTTAAACAGACAAGGGAGACTAAATCCATTTATTATGGGTACTTACGGTATAGGGATTAGCAGACTTGAAGCAGTTATAATAGAGCAAAATCATGATGAAAAAGGCTGTATTTGGACAAAGGAAAGTGCACCTTTTATGCTTGATATTATTATCTCTAATATCAAAAATGAAAAAGAGACAGAGTATGCAAATAATATTTATAAAAAATTGCTATCTTTGGGAAAAGAGATTATAATAGACGATAGAAAAGAGCGATTTGGTTTCAAGATAAAGGATTTTGAACTTATTGGTTTTCCGTATGCTTTGATAGTCGGTAAATCATTTGCTGATGGAAAAGTGGAACTTGTCAGAAGAAAAGATTTGAAAAAAACTATTTTAGATATTGATAAAGTTATCGAATATTTGAAAGAAATTATTTAAAGAGTAAAAATGATATATTTTCTAATCTATCTCTTTTTGGAGATAACTGTTACAATAAATATAGCTAAGTATATTGGTTCTTTTGCAACATTTGTAGAAGTAGTAGTGAGTGCTTTGATTGGTTTACTTATTATAGCTAACTTAAAAAATTCTCTTTCTGAGGGATTTAGAGCATTGCTTGAAAAAAGGATAACTGAAGAAGAATTTATAAAACTTCATATTTTTATGCTCATTGGTGCTATATTACTTATAATACCCGGATTTTTAAGTGATTTTATTGGGATTTTATTTCAATTCCCCTATGTTGCTTTAAATATTACGAAAAAATTTTACAGATTTAAAACAAATAAAAAAAGGAGTGATGATGTCATTGATGTTGAAGTTATTGATGATTTGGATAAGTAGTGTAGTTTTTGTGTTCGCAGGTACAAATAGTAATGCTGGTACTGCTAAACAACAGATACAGAAGTTTTTAAATACATCTATAAAAGCAAATAAAAACATAAAGGTTTTACGATTTAAAATTGCAAAAGTAGTTACATTAAAAGATGTACCTGGATGGAAAGCGTATATACTGACAATCAATATCAAACTGCTTAAGCAAAAAGGCAGAGTAATTACCATAAAAGACGCATTATTTTCAAATGGAAAATATATAAGCAGATCTTTTGTGGATTTGAAGACAAAAAAGAAGTTAAAAGATAGTTTGCTTAGAAATTTTATGCCAAATGCAAATAGTTCATATTATGATAAGGAACACTTGCTTTATGGAAGTAGTAATGCTAAATATAAAGTGCTCGTTTTTAGTGATCCTCAATGTCCATTTTGCATAGAGTTTGTTCCGGGTTTGATGAAGTTCGTCAAGAAGCATAAGCAAAATTTTGCACTATATTATTATCATTTGCCATTATCTATACATCCTACTTCTGCAACGATAGTCAAAGCTGAAATATTTGCTGAAAATAAAGGGGATAAAAATATAGCACAAAAAGTATATAGTGTTGATTTTGATACAAAAACAAATGATGCAAAAACTGTTTTGGCAAAATTTAATAAAGAAATGAAAACCAATATAATAATGGCAGACATAAAAAGTAAAAAAGTTTTAAACAGATATAACGAAGATTTGCAAAGAGCCGGTCAGCTTATGGTAAATGGAACACCTACGGTATTTATAAATGGAAAATATGATGCCGGTAGAGTAGAAATCTCAAAGCTTATGAAAAAATATAAATAAAAGATATAAAAGGAACAATTATCGTGGATAGATTGGTTATAGCAACAAGAGCCAGTGATTTGGCTCTTTGGCAGGCATATTTCGTAAAAGACAAGATTGAAAAAAGTTTTCCAAACATTAAAATTTCATTGAATAAAATAACAAGCAGTGGTGATAAAATTCTCGATAAGCCATTGGCACTGATTGGCGGAAAAGGACACTTTACAAAAGAATTAGAAGATGAAATGCTTGCTGGAAATGCTGACATTGCCGTACATTCACTAAAGGATATTCCTACATTTATGCCAGAGGGCTTAGAGCTTGGTGCAATCACAAAAAGAGAAGACCAAAGTGATGTTTTTTTATCTCATAAATATAAGAGTTTTGAGCAACTGCCTCAAAATGCAGTAGTTGGGACAACAAGCTTAAGAAGAAGAATGCAGGTAAAATCTGTAAGAAATGATTTGCGAATGAAAGATTTAAGAGGAAATGTCAATACAAGACTGAGAAAATTGGGAGAGGGGCAATATGATGCCATAATCTTGGCTTATATAGGTCTTGAAAGATTAAATCTTTTAAAAGATATTCCATTTGTGCAAAAACTCCCGCTTGATATGATGATGCCTCCTATGGGTCAAGCTTCTTTGGGTATCGAAATAATTTCTAAAAATAACAAAATAAAAGAAATAGTAGCATCTTTAAATGACCCCCAAACAGCATTGTGCAGTAAACTTGAAAGAGATTTTGTAAGCAGTATCGGAGCTGGATGTTCTGCTCCTGTTTCTGTAAATGCAAAACTCAGCGGCAAAGATATCACAATCAAAGCAATGATAGGATATCCAGATGGTACACATATATTAAAAGAAAAATTGTCACAACATACAAACTCTGCAGATAATCTCGGTAAAGAATTGGCTAGAAAAATGATTGAAAAAGGCGCACTTGAAGTTTTAAGAGATGCAGAAAAGATAGCTTTTAAAGATGAAAGAGTGCAAAGAATGTAGATATCTTAGATAAAATATGGTGGTTTTGATATGATTTTTAATAAACCATAAGAAGGAAAAAGATGCTTAACAACAAAACAGTTCTAATCACAGGCGGTACAGGTTCATTTGGTAAAAAGTTCATAGAAACTATTTTGGAGCGATACCCTAAGGTCAAAAAAATAATTATTTATTCACGTGATGAGCTCAAACAATTAGTTATAAAACAAAAGTATCCTCGTTATGATTTCACACAACTAAGATTTTTTATTGGTGATGTTAGAGATAGGGCACGCCTTACTCAGGCTTGTGAAGGTGTAGATGTTATCATCCATGCAGCCGCTATCAAACAGGTAGATACTGCTGAATATAATCCTACTGAGTGTATCCGAACTAACATAGATGGTGCAGAAAATGTTATTCATGCAGCACTAAGTTGTGGCGTTCAAAATGTGGTGGCCCTCTCAACAGATAAAGCATGTGCCCCTATTAATCTTTACGGAGCTACGAAACTTGCTTCAGATAAACTATTTGCTGCGGCTAACAACATTAGGGGTTCAAAAGATATTCGTTTTAGCGTTGTTCGTTATGGTAATGTTATGGGTTCTCGTGGTAGTGTTATTCCGTTTTTTATTGACAGACGCAAAGAAGGTGTTTTACCTGTTACACACAAAGATATGACGCGCTTTAATATTTCTCTTCAAGATGGAGTGAATTTAGTAATGTTTGCACTTGATAATCATTTGGGAGGAGAAATATTTATTCCTAAAATTCCTTCTTATAAAATTATAGATGTTGCGACGGCTGTTTGCCCAACATGTGAAATTAGAGAAGTGGGTATTAGACCGGGTGAAAAATTGCATGAAGAGATGATTACGGATACAGATTCTTTAAATACAATTGATCTTGGTCCTTATTATGTAATTCTTCCATCGGTTTCGTATACTTATAGTGAAGAAGATTATATGAAACATCATAAGGCTAAAAAGGTCCCATTTGGATTTAAATATAATTCAGGAACAAATAATAAATGGGAGACAGTTGAGGGCTTGCGCCAGTTGATTGTTGAACATGTAGATTCTACCTTTGAGGTCTAATGTGATTCCTTACGGTAAACAATTTATTAGTCAAGAAGATATTGATGCAGTTGTTGTAACCCTTGAATCAGATTATCTTACTACTGGTCCAAAAGTTAAAGCGTTTGAAGAAGCTCTTAGTAAGTATTGTAAAGTAAAGTATTGTGTAGCTGTGTCAAATGGCACAGCTGCTTTGCATTTAGCTTCTCTTGTTTTACTTAACAAAGGCGATAATGTTCTTACAACACCTAACTCATTTTTAGCAACTTCCAATGCTATTCTTTATGCTGGCGCGAAGCCCATCTTTGTTGATATAGCTGAAGATGGGAATATAAATTTGGATTTATGTGAAAAAGAACTGCAAAAAGACCCTACTATAAAAGCAATTTACCCTGTTGCATTTAGTGGACACATGGTTGACCAACAAAAATTAAAATATCTTAGAGAGACATACAATGTCACTATTTTAGAAGATTGCGCACATGCTATTGGTGCAAAAGATGCTGATGTTAAAGCAGCATCTTGTACTAATAGTGATATTGCTATACTTTCATTTCATCCTGTTAAACATATAACAACTGGTGAAGGCGGTGCTATCACTACTAATTCAAAAGAGATATATGAAAAATTATTAATTTTGCGTAATCATGGCATGGTAAAAACAGAAGAAATGAAACCATGGGAATATGAGATGCAAGAGTTAGGCTTCAACTACCGCATAACAGATATTCAGTGTGCTCTTGGTATTTCACAGCTGAAAAAACTCCCCTCATTTATAGAAAGAAGATTTGAGATAGCAAAGAGATATGATAAAGCATTTGAAAATTCTATAGTGAAACCTCTTTACACTTTTAATGGAAACTCATCGTATCATCTTTATGTAGTTCAAGTTGATTTTAGTAAACTTAAAATCTCTAAAGTAGATTTATTTAATATAATGAGAGAAAAGAGCATAGGACTTCAACTTCATTATATTCCTATAAATAAACAGCCATATTATAAAAAGTTAGGGTATGGTAATGAAATAACGCCAAATATGGATAAGTATTACAAAGAGTGTTTTTCTCTACCTATGTATCCAAAAATGACAAATGAAGAGCAAGAGTATGTTATAAAATCACTTTTTGAGGTATTAAACTGATGAAAAAAGATGCAGTAGCTATCATACCAGCTCGTGGTGGAAGTAAAAGAATACCAAA
>WFMT01000202.1 GCA_015488975.1 Campylobacteraceae bacterium
GTTCTTGATACATTTTTACGGTATTGCTTTTAAAAGATTTTATAGTTTTTTCTGCTACAGTTCTTTTTGTCTGGCCATAAAAGTTGTATGTCAGCAGTATAACCACAAAACAAATAAAACCGTACCAAAAATAAATAATCTTATTTTTCATTATGTATCCTGTAGCTTATAAGCTGCATATTGAGCTGTAACATTTGCTTAGTGTGCATATTGTATATGCTGAAATTTTTTATATTGTAGATTTTATCATTTTTTCTTAAGTTATTTATAAAAACAAACATATTTCTAGGCTTGCACTCAAGCACCGTATTTATCTTTAGCACATCATACCATTTTGTGCTAAGCGGTACTTGTGCCCATTGAAGACGCCGTATGGTACAATTGCCTTTTGCTGCTTTAGTAATTGCCTCCTGAAATTTTCCCATTGCTTGTGAATAATTAACCTTTTTTCCATTATAAAATAGCATTTTAAACGGCAACTGCAGTTGTTTTGCATTTAGTTTTACGTTACCTAAACGCTTCTCTTTGTTTATTTTATAGGAGAGTAGTTGTATCGTATCGTGTAAATTATTACGATTTGGCATCACATAGTTTAGATAATTTACAAATACAACAAAAGAGAGCAGCAACAACAGAAATTTACGGTTATTCATGGTCTGCCTTTATCCTCATGCTAAAAGCATAAGTTTTGTAGCCATTTCTGTGATTAAACGTACTGTCAATAACTATATCTCTTAGATATGGTATATGGTTCAAACGTTCGAGATATTTTATGGAACCATCAGTTGTTTTGATTTTAATCAAAATATGTGTATCTACGATAGAAAGAAATGTGATCGTCGCCTTATCTTTTGGTGTAATAATTTTATAAAGGTCATGTGTTATCTTAAATGGCCCTACCGGCACAAATTCTTTTTGAAAGAATCGTTCTAATTTTTCAACTTCTTTGTTATGTTTACGTATAGCATTTTTCACATCTGTATTTTTTGTTTTAAGTGTTTGATACTTTTGAAGAAGGGCATTTTCTTTTTTTTGTAAAAAATATCCCTGCGTATAACTTACAAACATATAAGTAAAAAGAAGCAATATAATCGGATAAGTTAATTGTTCGATAAAAAACTTCTTGAGGCTCTCTTTGTTTACCTTAAACTGCATAAAAGCAAACAGATCTCCAAAGGCAAGTTTCTCTAGTTCAGTTTGAAGCAGTGTGCTGTGTTCTTTTGCGTTTAGTATCTCCAAATCCTTAAGGTCATACTCATCTTTTACGATACTTATTGCCGGCGCATCAATAGTATCACAAGAAATATATGCAGCTAAAAGCTTCTTTTGTTTAAGAACATAAATCTGCTTTGGTTCTGTCGTAAATACAAATACAGCGTCTTGTCTGCTTTGTAATGCTTTATAGATTAAAAAAGATTCTGGAATCAGTATCTTCTCACTTCTTTTTTGTTTTTTTAAAAACCAGAGATAGATTGTGTTGTCCTCTTTATAGCTTATTATATCTGGGTTTGCTATGGGAGAGAGTTTTGTATAATTGAGCTGGATTAGCTCTGGTGAGAGTTTAACTTTTTTTGCAAGTACCGATACTTTAAAAAAACTCTCCTGCGCAGAAAGAATTTTCAAAATACCATACTTTAACAACAGTCGTATGATTAGTTTATACATTTATGTTCTTTACGATTTATAAGTACAGGGATTATAGCAAAATTAACTAAATATTTAATAAATTTTATACAGATGCGTTGTTATGCGTCTAAATTTATTTTTTCTAAAATCTACAAATGCTTCAAGAAATACTTTTGCATCACCTACTTTTACCTTTATCTTAATTAAAATATTAAAAGAAAGGGCAAAGCCCATAAAATTATAGTTATAATAATGATTATGTTGTATAAGTCTTGCAAATTTTGTATAGTTGGTGTATTTGTAACTGATTAGTTTTTGTGCTATAGCTTTATCAATATGTAAAAGTTTTGACATATAATCAGCATCTATAAGTGCTAAATCAACTGTTGCGCCATGTTGTGAAGAATAAAGATATTTTTTTAGTCTATTAAATCTGTTAGGAGGTAAAGTGTTTATGCCCCTTATAAGTCTTAACTCCTCTATACTCTGCAATGTTGGATAATTTCTAGGTCTGTAAAGGACGTTTTTTTGCTTATAGTAATTGTTTTCAGCACCATCTAACCTAACTTTACTATTGGCATCAGTCCAATCTAGTATGGAGTCTTTGATAGTATAGTACAAAGTAGCATTTCCTTGACTAGCTAAAGCAGCTATCATTTGTGCATTTGGATAAAATAGATTTATCATCGAAGAAGCATCTTTCATGGATAATGTCACATTTTTACTCAGGTTATAGTCTCTGCCATTTAAAACTATCTTTTTTGGAAGCTTATACTTGGATATGGGAGACTTGTTTATAAGTTCGAAGTTATTATAGTTTGCAGTTAATACATAATATTTAACAACCGCAAGATAATTTTGCGCCTCAAGTCGAGCGGCAAGCTTATCTTGCACGCCTTTGGTAAGAGTTAGACTGTTTTTTGAAAAACCCAAAACCAAAGCAATGCCTAAAAGCAGTGCAGCGACAATCCACATAACAATAGAAAGTGCAAAACCATTTTTACTGTTCGTATATAGCATTGTAAATCCTTGCTGCTGTGAGATTATCATCTTCTTTAACTGTAGAATAAACACTAATATCTTTTTTATTTTTACTTATTCTTAAGTAAATCTCTTTTGGAATTTTATTTGAGATTTGACGGACCAAAACTCCTTTATCGTTGATATAATAAAATCCACATTTTTCTAAACCCCTGTAGATATCTAATTGACGAAATTTATGTGGATTGAAAGATGGCTGCAGATAGTTCATGTATCCGTAAAGCGGTTCCTCCTTGTAGGTGAGTGTGTTGTTTTTACAAGTGAGTTGTACGAGAGATACTTTGTCCGAATATATGGGGTTATTGGTAATAAAAAGTGCCTGTTTTTTAGTTCCATGAAAAAAATAATTTATTTTTCTAATTGGACGGCCAAACATATCTCTCTCTCGCACGGCATAATATTTTATAGACTCTAATGCGGATTTAATTTGATTGTATTTTAAAACATTATTGATGCCCTCAATTTTTGTCTTTTGAACTGTTAACAGCTGCATCCTAAACGAGAAAAGAGCCACACCGATAAGAAGCGTAATAAGAACGATAGCAACAAGCATTTCTAGTAGAGTAAAAGCTTTTTTCAAAACACTTTCTTTGTTGTAAATTTTTGATAGCTATATTTTTTTTGAAAGTTATTTTTTTTTAGTGTGACGATGACCTTGGAGAGAATTGCCATTGTTTTACCAATGTTCCCTTGCGAATCACCTATTTCAAATGCTTTTACGTACGTGCGTTTTTCATCTTCTTGAATACACCTAGCTGTATATCTAAAATCATTGAATGTTCCGCTCATTAATCTTTTTCTTTGACAAATATCAGCACTAATATAGTTTTTAACATTAATCAAAGCCATATAGGCATCTCCATATTGTACCTGTTGTGTTTGAACGGTGTTTAGATGTTTTATGGTTGTAACAGAGGTTACAACTACCATAAAAAGGATAAGAAGTGATATTAAAACTTCAATGATTATCATGCCCGACTTCAATCACAACTCCCTTTTTTAAGATTATATAGTGTTTATTGGATATAGTCATA